>NZ_PSLQ01000044.1:0-4661 GCF_040289685.1 Pyrinomonas sp. | reverse complement strand
CTATTTGCGCAAGGCGAATGGCTGCTCGGCGGGCGCGTGAGCGTTGTTGGCTTGCCGCAAGACCTCGCTTTTCGCGATTACCGGAAGAGTCCGGCTGAGCTGCGCGCCCTCTTTCACGCGCGCGGATGGCGACGCATCGTCGCTTTTCAGACGCGCAATCCGATTCATCGCGCGCACGAATACATCCAAAAGTGCGCGCTCGAAATCGCTGACGCGCTGTTGCTACATCCGCTTGTCGGCGAGACCAAAGCCGACGACGTGCCAGCCGAAGTGCGCATGCGCTGCTATGAGACGCTGCTTGCGCTCTACTATCCGACCGCGCGCACGGCATTGGCCGTGCTTCCGGCAGCGATGCGCTATGCTGGACCGCGCGAGGCGGTCTTTCATGCGCTGGTTAGGAAGAACTACGGCTGCACCCATTTCATCGTCGGGCGCGATCATGCCGGAATCGGCAACTACTACGGACCATACGACGCTCACTACATCTTCGACGAGTTCGACCCGAGCGAACTCGGCATCGTCCCCCTCTTTTTCGACAACGCTTTCTACTGCCGCGCGTGCGGCGCAATGGCATCGAGCAAGACCTGTCCACATGACGCGACGGAGCACGTTACGTTGTCCGGCACAAAGGTGCGCGAAATGCTGCGCGCGGGCAAGCTGCCGCCCGTTGAGTTCACGCGCCCTGAAGTCGCGCGGCTGCTGATCGAGGCGTTGCGCGAGGAAACGGGCTTGCACGGCGGCGCCACCGTCTGAGCTTTTTCGGAACACGACTGCAATTTCCGGAAGCTCTTACGAGAGAGACTTCGGCCCTGCTCGCTGAGACGCGGCGCGGGCGCTGGATTGCGAGTTCGACGCCAATTGGAGGATGCGCCCATGAGTTCAAGCAAAGGTTTCACGCTTTGGTTCACGGGGCTTTCCGGCGCGGGCAAAACGACGCTCGCTGTCGCTGTCGCGTGCAAGTTGCGCGCGCGCGGCCTTCGCGTTGAGATTTTGGACGGCGATGAAGTGCGCATGAACCTCTCAAAGGGGCTCGGCTTCTCGCGCGAAGACCGCGACGCGAACATCCGTCGCATCGGTTACGTTTGCCGTCTCCTTTCACGCAACGGCGTGGCGGCGATCTCGGCGGCCATCTCGCCTTATCGCGAGGTGCGCGCTGAGGTGCGCGCGGCGATCGAGCGAGATGGCGCGGAGTTCATCGAAATCTACGTCAAATGTCCTCTCGAAGTCTTGATCGAGCGAGACGTGAAAGGGTTGTACAAGAAAGCGCTGGCTGGCGAGATCAGCAACTTCACCGGCATCTCCGATCCGTACGAAGAGCCGCGCGCGCCCGATATCGTGATCGAAAGCGATCGCGAAACGATCGAGGAGAGCGCAGCGAAGATCATCGCGGCCTTGGAACATCGCGCCCTCGTGCCGAAAGACGAGACCAACACCGACTCCCAAGAAGATCTCGTCGCACGGGCGCGAGGATGAGAGCACCGCGCAACTCGCGCCATAGCTGAGCGAAATTGGCCCGGAGATTGTTTTTCGTCGCCGAACTGTGTTACACAGTCGAGCCGACGCGCCCGCAAGCGGCGCCGACTCAAAGGGCGAACGCCAGATGATCGCGGCGGCACACAGGACCGAAGAGTTCAACTACGCCATTCGCAACCTCGCTCGTGCGGCGGAAGCGCGCGAACGCGCCGGACGCCAAGTCATCTATCTCAACATCGGCGACCCGCAAATCTATGGTTTTCGTCCGCCGGAAGCGCTCGTCGAAGCAGTGGCGCGCGCGTTGCGAGATCGCTTCACGGGCTACGCTTCATCCAAGGGGCTGCGCGAAGCGCGCGAAGCCATCGCGCACAAGGCAACGCAATTGGGAACGCCGACCGATCCTGAAGAGGTCCTCATCACCTCCGGCGCATCGGAAGCCGCCGACCTATTGCTAACGGCGCTCGTCAACCAAGGCGAGGAGGTGCTGCTGCCGGCACCCGGCTACCCACTCTATCCAGCGATCCTCAACAAGCTCGGGGCCGTAGCGAAGTTCTACCGCTTGCACGAAGAGATCGGTTGGCAACCTGTGATCGAGGAGATCGAACGGGCGATCACGTCGCGCACGCGCGCGCTGGTGCTGATCAATCCGAGCAATCCGACCGGCGCCGTGATCCCCGACGAGCAGGTCGCGCGCATCATCGAACTAGCTGTTCGTCACCGCTTGTTGGTTATCGCCGATGAAGTCTATCGCGAACTCTGCTTCGATGCGGCGCCCACGCCAGCTTCCACGCTTGCGGCGGAGATGAACGCGCCGCTCGTTACGCTCGAGAGCCTGTCGAAAACACACATCATCCCGGGATGGCGCGTCGGCTGGATGCGTTTTACTTCCTCAGGCAAGATGGCCGAGCTGATCAACGCCGTGCTTCGTCTGGCTGGAGGCAGGTTGTGTGCCCCGACGCCGACGCAGTATGCCATCGTGCCAGCGCTTACAGGCGACCATGGTTTTCAGCACCAGTTCATCGCCGAACTCCGACGGCGGCGCGATTTGACTTTGGAGCGCGTGCGCGCCATCGACGCGCTCTCGTGCACCGTGCCCGATTCGGCCTTTTATGTCATGATCAAAGTTCGTGACATGGGCGGGCGAACCGATGAACAGTTCGTGCTCGACATGCTCGAAGCAACGGACGTGCTCGTCGTGCACGGATCAGGCTTTGGCACTGATCCGGCGGAAGGATATTTCCGCCTCGTCTATCTTCCGGACGAAAAGGTGCTTCACACGGTCTTCAATCGCTTGGAGCGCTTCTTGCAACAGGCGCCTTGAAACCATTTCCGTCTAACCGCTGATTTCGCAACAGATCGCGCGCACGCAGACAGCGCACGGTGCGAACGCGCCATGCTGCTGGCGGGGACCGCTCCACATCTTCCCACGAAGCGCTCGACGGTAGCGTGTTCGGTGTTTATTTACGCAAGCATCTGAAAATTTCCTCTCACCTCCTCGAGGAACTCAATCGCTGCAAGCCGAGAGCTTCAAGCGTCTGTTCATCCGGCACGATGCGCCCATTCACTTTCTGGACCACGGAGAAACCTCCTTGATAATCCCACATCGTCCACCCGATGCCGTGCTTTTCGAGCGCCGTGCGCACGTCGCGCAACCAAGCCGCGCGCGCTTCGGGCGGCGAAAAACGGCGATAGACGCCGAACTCGTTGCAGATCACGCGCACGCCATGTCGCGCAGCCCACTGCGCAGCCTTGGCGATCTCGGCCTCGATGCGCGCGCCGTTCCAACGCGCATTGCCGTAAGCGCGCAAAACTTCGCGTGCCTCCTCATCGTTGAGCGTGGCGAGCAGCGGCGCGATCGCTTCGGGCGTCACCGGATAAGGCACGTTGCGCAATGACGGCAAGTTCGGGCCGGCCCACGTCGCGCCTTGGTGCGTGAAAGCCATCGGCTCATAGAAATGGAGGTTGTAGATCACGTTACGATCGGCCAGCGGTTCCAAAAAGAGCAGCTCGCCGAGACCGGACCATCGATGTCCGCAAGCGATGATCGTGTGACGCGGCGCGCCTTCGCGCATGGCTGCGACTAACTTCGCTTGAATGCCCATCCAACGGTAGCCATCCTCGACCATCGGCTCGTTGATCGCTTCGAGAAAGACGCGCTCCGGATCGGTGCGCGATAGATGCGCCGCCAGCGCGCGCCAAAAACGGGCGAAAGCTTCGGCGTGACGATCATCATCGCGCAGCTTCAGCTTGAACTCATCCGTTGGATGTATATCGATGATGACGGCCAGATCATGGGCCAGTATCTTTTCGATTGCGCGATCCAGATAGCTGAGGTATTCAGCATTCAGCTTCGCTGGATCAGTCTGATTCCACAACGGTGCGGGTTCGACCGAAAGGCGAACGTGATCGAAGCCCATCGCCTCGATAAGCCGGATGTCGGCTTCGGTGGTATGCGATTCCAGATGCTCGCGCGTGTACGGGCGGCCGCCGAGGATTTGGGCGAACCAGTGGCTCGTGTTGATGCCGTGTTGAAGGCGTCGAAAGCGAGCTTCGCTGACGTCGGTTCCGCGCAAGCGCGCCGTCTGCGCCAGCGTTGAGAAGGACGTCGACAATGCGAGCAGGATCGCCCATGTTATGCGGTGTCCTCTCAAAGCGCAAAGAGCCCTTTCGTTGATCTTCCAACGAGGGCATCGTTCATTCTTCATGTGGCCTTCTATTATCAACAAAAAGAGCGGAAATCAATGGTCTCGGGGCGGCCCAATGCGTCAGCGTTGACGTCCCGGATTCGAACGCGCGGCCCTTCATCTTTTGCGCTGATGGAACGCACGTTCCAGCGGCGAAAGGCAATGGCGAGGCTGCCGCTTTCGGTTCGCTTCGCGATCCACGCAACTTTGCTCTCCATCTTTCCCGGATCTTGCGACAGCACAGAACGTCTTGCCGCAACGCACCGCCAAGAAGACCGACAAAGAGATGGTCGTGCTTCATCGTGAATGGGGATTTCGTCGTGCAGGCAAGCGCGCGTCGCACCGTGCGACTGCGCCGGGCTGCATGCATAAGGACCTACTGGACAAAGGCTTGATCGAAGACTCTTTGTGACGTCCTCTCCTCAAAATTAATTGAGGGGCATCCCCAAAGGAATGGACGCGAGAATAAAGCCTCGCGCTTCGGTTCAGCGACGCCGTGCCATC
>NZ_PSLQ01000114.1:0-4190 GCF_040289685.1 Pyrinomonas sp. | reverse complement strand
CGCGCGGCAGGTCAAGAAGCAGAACCCGAAGATGCGCTACCCGTACAAGGACAAGTACAAGGACAAGGACAAGGACAAACGGTTCTACCCACTTCTTTGGCCGGAGCAAGAGGCGGGCCACACCGCGGAAATCGCCTAGAAGGTGCGCCCCCCTTCAGGGGGCTGGGAGTGTCACTTTGGCGATCGGCGTTTGTAATCGGATCGCGAAATGGAGCGGCGCCGAGAAAAGCTCGCTGATCCACGCCGAGGATCGGGTTTGAAGAGGTCGAAGCTGAACAGGGCGCAGAGCGCCCTGACGCACGTTCTGCAGCGAGGTGCCGAAGCTTTGCAGCAGTCATTCCCCTCAACATCCATTGACACTCGTTCAACCGAAGACTAAGATATGCGCCAAGTTGCCGAGGTTTTCGAACAACGGATGAGGAATCGGCACGCTTCGGCCCAGAGTGCTGTGGGCGAGCTAATGGAGGGATCGCTCATGAAAGCGCTGCTCGTTTACCCAGAGTTTCCCGACACTTACTGGAGCTTTCGACATGCGCTGAAGTTCGAAGGCAAACGTTCCGCCTTTCCGCCGCTCGGTTTGCTGACCATCGCTGCGATGCTGCCGGCAAACTGGCAACGACGGCTGATCGACATGAACGTCGGACCGCTCAGAAGAGCGGATATCGAGTGGGCCGACATCGTCTTCGTCAGCGCCATGCTCGTGCAGAAGCAGTCTCTGCGCGAGGTGGTCCAGCAGTGCAAGCTCTACAACAAACCCGTCGCCGTTGGCGGCCCTTATGTGACGACGACCAACGAAGAGCTGCCCGCCGACTACCTTTTCTTCGGCGAGGCGGAAGAGACGCTGCCGCGTTTCATCGATGAGTTCACGCACGGCGGCGCGACGGCGCGCATCTACGCTAGCCGCGAGCGACCTTCGCTCGAACTCGCGCCAGTGCCCGAATTCAACTTGGTTGACTTGCGGCGCTATGTTTCGATGAGCGTGCAGTATTCGCGCGGCTGCCCGTTTCGCTGCGAGTTCTGTGACATCATCGAAATCTACGGGCGCGTGCCGCGAACGAAATCGCCCGCCCAAATGCTGGCCGAACTCGACGCGCTGCGCGCGACTGGCTGGCGCGGATCGGTCTTCATCGTCGATGACAACTTCATCGGCAACAAACGCAACGTCAAACGCCTTCTGCCCGAACTCGCCGAGTGGCAACAACGGCATCGCTACCCGTTCAGCCTCTTTACGGAAGCAAGCGTCAACCTCGCCGAAGACGATGAGCTTTTGGAGATGATGCGCCGTGCAGGCTTTCGGCGCGTCTTTCTGGGCATCGAAACGCCCGTCAAAGAGAGTCTGGCCGAAGCTCAAAAAGGGCAGAACCTACAACGCGATCTTCTCGAAGCGGTACGCAAAATCCAATCTTACGGCATGGAGGTGATGGCCGGCTTCATCGTCGGCTTCGATCACGATCCGCCCGATATTTTTGACCGCCAGATCGAGTTCATACGCGAAAGCGCTATCCCATTGGCCATGGTCGGACTGCTCCACGCGCTGCCGGGAACGCAATTGTGGCGCCGCCTGGAACGTGAAGGGAGGCTGCTTGGCGAAAGCAGCGGCAACAACACGGATTGTTCGCTCAACTTCATTCCGCGAATGGATATGGGGCTGTTGATCGATGGCTACAAACGCATCTTGCAAACGATCTATAGTCCAGCGGAATACTACAACCGCGCGCTCGAGTGCTTGAAGCGTCTGACCAACTCTGGGGTTGAACTGCGCTACAACGAATTGGTCCACGATTTGGCCGCCTTGGGGCGCTTGGTGCTGGAGCTGGGCATCCGCGACCCTGCGCGCGCATCTTTCTGGCGGTACGTGGCGCGCACGCTGACCGAATGTCCGAAACGGTTCGCGCACGCGATGACGCTGGCGGCAATGGGCTATCACTTTCGCAAGTTGACCGAAAGCTACACGGCGGAACACTTGGGCGCTTGAGCGCGCCTCCCCGCCGCCAGAGGTTTCGCTTGGTCGCTGCGAGGTGCCAAAGTGCCTGAGCGCGGTTTTCTCGTCGTCATGGTCTTGGGTGAGCATCCCGCGTAGTTCTCAGATGCCGCACTACACTCCGCGCCAAGTTCGCCCAGCCGCCGTCTGCAACTACGGTTGATGGCATCACAAACGACGGCGGCAAAGCCCGCTCTCTTTTCTGCTTTGGTGTCGGCAGCAAACGTTTGCGCGTAAGCCAACGGCATCAAAAGGGAGGCAAGTATAAGCAACTATAAGCAACATAAGTTTTTTCATGACGATCTCCTCTTTGTTGCTCCCGTTCGCTGATTCACTTTCCGATGCTCGCCGCACAACGCTCCGCCAATCGCGCGGCGATGGTAAACGCCCGGTCGAGATCCTCGATCAGATCCTCAACATCCTCGATGCCGACCGAAATGCGCACCAAGTCGGCTGGTGGCCCCAGTTGTGCCCGCAGATCCTCCGGCACGCTCGCGTGCGACATGTAACACGGCAGGCTGATTGAGGAGTTCACCGACCCGAAGCTGACGGCAATAGCGAACAGACGCGCTGATTCCGCTACGCGCCGCGATAGCTCCGCATCGCCCGTGGTGAAACTGATCACCGCGCCGTTGCCTGTAGCCTGCCGACGATGCACTTCGCGCCCAGGGTGAGTGCCCAATCCCGGATAGAAGACCCTCTTCACTGCCTTATGCCGCGACAGGTATTCGGCGATGCGCTCCGCCGAGGCGTTCTGCCGTTCGACGCGCAGCGCCAGCGTCTTCAGGCCGCGCAACAACAACCAAGATTCAAACGGGCTCAACCCTGCGCCCTCGGCGTTCTGTTGAAACGCGATTCGTTCGTAAAGCCCTGCATCGTTGGTGATCAACGCGCCTGCCGTCACGTCACTGTGACCGCAGAGGAATTTGGTTGCCGAGTGGATGACGACATCAGCGCCATGTCTTAAAGGCCGTTGCAGGCAAGGCGACAGCATGGAGTTGTCCACCACCAGCCACGCGCCCGCACGGTGCGCCACATCGGCCAGCGCTTCGATGTCGGCGATGCGCATCAGCGGATTGCTCGGCGTTTCGATCAACAACATGCGTGTATGCACGCTTATCGCCGCGCGCACCGCTGCCGGATCCGTCGCGTCCACGTAACGCACCTTGATGCCTTGACGCGGCAGCACGCGCTCGAACAAACGCACCGTACCACCATACAGGTCGTCGCCCGCCAAGATCTCATCGCCGCTGTCAAGCAACCGGACCAAGGCCGTCGTCGCTGCCATTCCCGAGGCGAATGCCGCGGCGTAAGCCCCTTCTTCCAACGCCGCCAACTGCCGCTCCAAAAGCGTCCGCGTCGGATTGGCCGTCCGCGTGTAGTCGTATTCGCCGAACTCTACGGCGTTCGGTTGCCGAAAGGTAGCCGTCTGGTAGATCGGCGGCACCATCGCGCCGTATGCGTCCTCGTCGCCGCCCAACCAATGCACACACTTGGTCGCCGTCTTCATGCCACACACTCCTCCACAAGGTCGTTCACGCGCGCGATGTCAAATAGGTCGGCCAGCACCGCTTCGGCGGTCGGCCACCTGCCCGCTCCCTTGCCGCCAACCTCTAGTCGGCGACCATCCTCCAACTCGACGATGAGCCGATTCTCCACGCCCACCACCGACGCCAGTGGATGCCCCGACTCTAGTTCCACCGGACGCACGCTCGCTTCCACGCCCACCCCTTGACGCTCGGCGCGCGCCACCAAACGCAACGCCCTTCCCGCTGCGTGCGCTTGGCGCACGCGCGCCGCACTGACGACGTCAATTCCTTCGCGCGCGATCTGACGAACTTCGAGTTCAACGCCGAAAGCGGCGCGCACGAGAAGCGCCAGCTTGTGCGCTGCGTCCGTACCGTCCAAGTCAAACCGCGGGTCAGCTTCGGCATACCCGGCCTCTTGCGCCGCGCGCACCGCTTGCTCCCACGTCGCTCCGCGCGCCAACTGGTCCAGCACGTAATTAGTCGTCCCGTTGAGCACCGCCTCAAGCGCGCGCACCTTGCCCAACCGCCGCGCATGCATTACGGTCTCTATGGCCGGCACCGCGCCGCCCACCGCCGCGCTGTAGCGCAACTCAACGCCGTTGGCCGCAGCCGTTTGCGCGAGACTCGCCCCTCGCTCGGCCAGCAGCGCTTTGTTGGCCGTCACCACGTGCTTTCCCGCG
>NZ_PSLQ01000113.1:0-4331 GCF_040289685.1 Pyrinomonas sp. | reverse complement strand
AGCCCGTTTCGGACGTTCTAGGGCGGTTCTGTTCCTCTCCTACTTCGGTTCCAAACTCGAAACAGTCACCTTCCTCTGCTGGGAGGCGCGTCACCTCCACCACCGCCACCACCGCCTTCTGGCCGACCGATCCCATCGTAAAGGTCATGCGATCGGCTCATTGAAACCGACGAAAACAGGTTCCGGGACGAGCCAGATGTGAAACTTTTCGGCCACGCGTTGCTGAATCTCTTGCTTCAAGGCGATGATCTCGCGAGCAGTCGCCCGCCCGCAGTTGACGATCGCCAAGCTGTGTTTGGTTGAAATCCCAACTCCCCCCTTTCGATATCCACGTGGGAAACCGGCGCGTTCGATCAGCCACGCCGCCATTAATTTCACGCGCCCATCGGCCAGTTTGAAGTGCGGGATCGGCAGCGAGTCATCTTGCGCCCACCGCTCGCTCAAAGCGGCGAATTCAGACGCGGTGACGATCGGATTTTTGAAGAACGAACCGACGCTGCGCGAATCTGGATCCGCCGGATCGATCACCATTGACTTGGCCCGCCTGATTCGCAGCACCGCTTCGCGCACCTCCTTTAGACTGGGCTGCCCTGCGCCGAAATAATCCCGCAGATCCTTGTAAACGCATCGAGGCGCACCGCCGCGCGCCAGGGCGAAAGTGACCGAAAGGATGATGAAACGGTCCCGTTCGCTTTCATTAAAGATGCTCGACCGATAGCCGAAACCGCATTCATCGCGCGAAAGTTCGCAAAGCGCCCGCGCACGCCGATCGAAGCAGCGAACGGAGACGATTGTTTCCGACACTTCTTGTCCATAAGCGCCGACGTTCTGGACCGGCACGGCGCCGACAAGCCCTGGGATCCCGCTCAGACATTCGATTCCGGCAAGGTCGCGCTCGACGCAAAAGCGCACCAATCCATCCCAATCCTCGCCGGCCCGCGCCGTCAACGCGACTCGTTCGCCTTCGTCGAAGACCGAGACGCCGCGCAACGCCAATTGCAATACCAGACCGCCAAACCCTTCATCGGCGATGACGACGTTGCTTCCGCCGCCGAGGACGAAAAGGCCCAAACCCCGCTTCTCGGCGAATTCAACCGCCGCGCAAACATCCCGCTCGCTCTCGGCGCGCACGAAAAAACGGGCCGGGCCGCCGACCTTCAACGTAGTCAATGGCGCCAGAGGTACGTTCTCTTGGATCGTCAACCGCCTCCTCCGCAATCGAAAATTCAAGCGACGACGCGTCTTGCTAGCATCTATCGCCGTGAGACTCGGCTTGACGTTCTCCGCGAGCGCTAAACGCGCGCGATTCTTTCTCGCTCACGCGCGAGCGCGCGCGCCGTGCTGGTGGGGGTGCCACTGCCTGAAGCGCCGGAAAATCACGCGCTCCAACTACTGGGCAAGGAGATCACTTTCAGCCGCACCCAAAATCGAGGTGGAACTCCCACCCAAATATAACACATTTGAACGACTCGCTCTGAAAGGACCGCAAGTCCGAAGCTTGCCTTGCCAAGTCGCAAGGCCCACTTATCTCCAAGGCAACAAGCCCGCATCTTGCGGCGGAACGGTTTCGGTCAACTGCCCCGGATCTGAAGTCTTGTGCGAGCGTTGCGCGGCGAACGTTGTCAACCAGTTGACAATTTCCTAGTGATCGAGTACGCTCGCCCCGTCATGGCCGTTAAAGTGAAGATCCCGCGCAGCGATGCCGAAGAGGCGCTGATCCGCTTGATGCGCTTGGGAGACCGTCTGTGGCGCGCCTCCGACGCGCGTTTCGCCGCGT
The DNA here is from genome assembly GCF_040289685.1 of Pyrinomonas sp. Classification (NCBI taxonomy): domain Bacteria; kingdom Pseudomonadati; phylum Acidobacteriota; class Blastocatellia; order Blastocatellales; family Pyrinomonadaceae; genus Pyrinomonas; species Pyrinomonas sp. The sequence continues at coordinate 2,554 of NZ_PSLQ01000113.1, read as the reverse complement.
TTGGCTTAACGGACAATCAGTACAACGTTTTGCGGATCCTGAACGGCGCCGGCGAGCCGCTCCCGCAAGCGGAAATCGGGCGGCGCCTTCTCTCTTCGCGCGCCAACGTGACGAAGCTGATCGATTCGCTCGAATCGCGCGGTTATGTCAAACGCTTGGCCTGCGGCGACCGTCGAATGAAGCTCGTCGCTTTGACCGATGCGGGAGCGAAGTTTTTGGCCGAGAGTCTGCCCGAAGTCATCGGCTTCGCCGAGGAGGTGATGCGTCCGTTGGCGCGCCAAGAGCGACGCGCGTTGATTGAACTGCTTGATAAATTGCGGGTGGATTGATCAGCGCTATTCGTGATGCGCCCGGCGTGGTGCTCGGGATCAAAGGAGGAAACATGATTCACATCATTCGCGCGGAAGATCGTTACCATTTCGCTAACGAGTGGCTTTCGACCTACTGGCTCTTCAGCTTCGACCACTACTACGATCCGCAGAACGTGTCGTTTGGTCCGTTGCGCGTCTTCAACGATGACATCATCCAACCGGGGCGCGGTTTCGACATGCACCGACACCGCGAGATGGAGATCGTCACCTACGTTTTGAGCGGCGCCCTCGAACACCGCGATAGCACGGGCGGGCACGGGATCACGCGCGCGGGCGAGGTGCAGCGGATGAGCGCTGGAACCGGGATCGCCCACGCGGAGTTCAACGCTTCGACGATCGAACCGGTCCACCTACTGCAGATTTGGGTTCTGCCGGCCCAAAAGGGACTCGCCCCGTCTTATGAGCAAGCCCATTTCGCGCCCGAAGAGCGGATCGGGAAGCTTTTGCTTGTCGCTTCAGGCCGAGGCGAGAGTGAGCGCGCCGTCAAAATAGACCAAGACGCAGCCTTCTACGTTTCCACCGTCCGCCCCGAAGACACCCTGACGCATGAATTGGATGCGAAGCGACGCGCATTTCTGTACGTGATCGACGGCAACGTAACCATCAACGGGCATGAACTAGCGACCGGCGATCAGGCGCGCATCAGCGCTGAAACGCGGCTGGAGATTTCAACCGGTTCGCACGGCGAGATGATTTTAATCGACCTGCCATGATCTTTGCCCCATCGCTTGGAGAAGGAGGAGAGTGGAGATGTCGATTGACACTCCCACGGCGCGCAGCGCGTGGGATTCACGGTTCGTCGCCACTTGCCCGCGATACGCAGGTCTTACAGCGGCTCCCCAAGCGTTTTGCGTCTCGGTATGCCCTACCGCGACGGGGATATGTTTTATCCCTTCGGCCCGGATGTTCTCTCGCCGCGTTCAGGTCCCGGTCATGCACCGCCCCACACTCGCAGGTCCAGAGCCTCAGTATAGCGCGCTTGCCTCCCACCCTGTTATGTGCCCCTGCGGGGCACGTGGGGGAGTCCATCTATCCCACCCCTGAAGGGGATGGGTTTTATAGCTCCCCCACACCCCCTCTTTTCTATAACGCACGTCCTTCAGAAAATCCTTCGCCCAGATCGGCTTCGTCCGCCGTCAGTTCTCTGCGTAGCCGTTCGGATGAGAACGCCTCCACTCGTAGGCCGTGCGAATGATCCTCTCCAGATCAGCGTAGCGTGGCCGCCAGCCCAGCACGGCCTGCGCCCGTCGCGCGTCAGCCACCAGTCGCGATGGGTCGCCTGCGCGCCGCCCCTCAAATCGCACCTCGATCCGTTTGCCCGTCACGCGCTGCGCCGTCTCGATCACCTCGAGCACGGAATAGCCACGCCCGTTGCCGAGATTGAAAGCGTCGCTCGCGCCGCCGCGCCGCAAATAGTCGAGCGCGAGGATGTGCGCCTCGCCCAAATCGGCCACGTGAATGAAGTCGCGTATGCACGTGCCGTCCGGCGTTGGATAGTCGTTGCCGTAAACGGAGACGTATGGAAGCTTCCCTTCGGCTGCCGCGAGCACGTTCGGGATCAAGTGCGTCTCCGGATCATGATCTTCGCCGCAATTCGGGGTTGCGCCCGCCGCGTTGAAGTAGCGGAGCGCGACGAACCGTAAACCGTACGCTTGATCGTAAGCGCGCATGATCTGTTCCATCATCAACTTCGACCAGCCATATGGATTGGCCGGCTGTTGCGGATGATCTTCCGGGATCGGCACGCGCACGGGTTCGCCATAGGTCGCACAGGTCGAAGAGAAGACCATCAGCTTGACCCCCTCGGCCATCAACGCATCGAGCAGCGCGATGCCCTGCGCGACGTTGTTGCGAAAATAACGCGCCGGATCCTCCACCGATTCGCCGACGTAAGCGAGCGCGGCGAAATGAATGCACGCTTCAACCCCATGCTCGCGCGCGACGCGCCGCACAAGCTCCACATCGCCGACCTCGCCATGATAAAAAGCGACGCCCTCCGGCACTGCCCCGCGATGCCCGCGCGCGAGATCATCCAACACGACGACGCTTTCGCCGCGTTCGCACAGCAACTCCACGGTCGCGCTCCCGATGTACCCCGCTCCGCCAGTCACCAGCACTGCCATCGTTTTTGACACTCCCACGGCGCGCAGCGCGTGGGATTCACGGTTCGTCGCCACTTGCCC
>NZ_PSLQ01000126.1:0-4355 GCF_040289685.1 Pyrinomonas sp. | reverse complement strand
CGTATGCTGGGACGGCGGCGTTGAATTACGAAGCGACCAACTGGCAGTATCGAGGAAACGTGTATGCGGATTATTACGGAGCTTACGATTGCGACACACAGCAGACGATTTGCTATCCGGTAGGGAATTACAATACGGGGCCGAACAACATACTGGAGACCATAAAGTTTACGGACGTGGCTGCAGGCAATTACCGGCTGCGCCCGGATAGCCCGTTCAAAGGGCGAGCAGCTAACAAACGCGATGTCGGTTGTAACTTCGATCTCTTGGAAGAGATCACTCGTGGAGTGGTTCAAAAGTAAGAAGGCCTTTTACAAACGGGCGCATATTTCTCGATACAGTTCCAAAACTTTTGCGCTGGGGGCTTCTTGGTACGTCCTGTCTGGTGACATCTTTGGATTCCTGCTCAAATCGCTTAAGACGAATTCTATCTGCTCCGCCAATCGTTTTGGCGTCAGCTCAGTTAGACTGGTGAGATGCACGCCGAGAGGTCGCATTCCGTTGTCTGTGGCGATCACCGGAACTCCCAAATGCAAAGCCTCCCTCACCGAAATCGAGTCACCATCGTACTGTGTCGTTCTTAAAAACACATCAGCCTCTGAGATGGTCTTCAACGTCGCTTCGTGAACGACATCCCCACAAAGGAGCACATGATCTGAGTATTCTTTGGTCGAGATGTGGTCACGCAAGCTCTGCTCAAGGCTCCCTGAACCGATGATTATCAGGCCTGCTTGTGGGAACTTCTTCAAAACCAGTTCGAGCGAATCTATCTGTAGATGAAGGTTGTATTCCGGTTCGAGTAGACCTACTGTTACAAGAATAGGCGAATGGCTATCCAAAAATCCTCGTATCTGACAGGGCAGCTCTGCATTGGAGACCGCCGCACATGGATCGAACGGTGAAATCAAGCGGACCTTCTCCTGAGGCACGCCGAACTTGATGAACATCTCTCTGATTTTTTCGTTGACGGCGATGATGCGATCAAGCCGACGAAAGACATAACCCTTTAAAGTCCAAGGGTTCGCTTTCTCGCCGGCTGGAGAAGAAGGGTACCCGCCAGAGTGGAAAGTGAGAACCGTTTTACAGGAGGGAAGCATGGTGCAATAAAAACAGAGCCCGACAAGGCGAGACGTCAAATTCCCCCCGATGTGAAGGTGGATTATGTCGTAATCAAGTTGCCAAAGTAGTCGCGCGACTTCCAAAGCGGAGGTCGGATGATACACTCCGGGCTCGCTGGCGTTTCTGTGCCTCGTGACATTGATAACCGAACAATCTATGCCTCTTTCCAGGAGAAAACGCCTAATGGAAAGGATGTTTACCTGAACGCCGCCGTAGGGAGGTGGATACGGTCCTATCTGTAAGACACGCATGGGCACTAGCAGGAAAGATCGATTCGGACGGGACGTAATTGTCGCGCCGATTCCAGCATCCTCACGCAACACAGGGTCGCTCGTGCGCCATCAATCACGGTCACTTCTGGCTCTCGCCCCTGTCTAATGGCATCGAAGAAAGAAGCCCATTGTTCATCGTAACCTTTGCGCGCCCATAGATTGAAGCTCTTGCGCTTGCTTCTTCCGCAAACGATTAAGCGTTTGAAGTCGTCCACGGTAACGCCGACGCCCTGAGCGAAAGCTTCCACCCTTTCGCCGCCGGAAGTTTTGCTGCCCACTGTGCAATAGGTCAAACTGCCGATGGACCCATCGGCAAAGCGGAAGCTGGCGACCATGTTGTTCTCGCCGATCGGATCTTGCGTCCCTGTCGGCAAGCAGTAGGCCGAGACTTCTATCGGCTCAGATTCCAACAACCAATAGATCAAATCGGCGAAGTGGCAAGCCTCGCCCAAAATCGCGCCGCCGATTGCTGGATCGGCCATCCAATAGGAGCCGGAGATGCCCGGCGAATTCATCCGACAGTTGATGACGGCGGGACTCGTTCGCCCTGCCAGTTGTTTCTTCATCTCGACGTACAGTGGGGCAAAGCGACGATTGAATCCGACGGTCAGGTGCAATCCGGTGTTGCGAACGGCCTCGCAGAGTTCACGGCACTCCTCTTCGGTCAAAGCCATAGGCTTTTCGACAAATACATGCTTGCCAGCGCGCAGCGCGGCGAGCGTTTGCTGGTAGTGATACTGATTGCGACTGGTGATGACAACGACGTCGACCTCCGGATCCTGTAGGATCTCCTCGTAGTCGGAACAGCAATAATCTGCGCCAAATCGCAAAGCGTAGCTCTTTGCGCGCGCGCCGTTGGTTGAATAGATGGCGCGCAGCCGCACTCCGTTCACTTTCTTTATGCTCGGAAGATGCGCCCAACGGGCGATGTTGCCCGCGCCGATGAGCGCGACGCGAAATTCGGCTCGTTGAGCCGAAGATGTGCGCACCGCTACCTTACGCCGTGGAACGAAAGTCTCAGCGGGTTTCTCCTCTGAAGCCGCGGGATAGCGCAAAAGGACGGCCAAGCTGCCAGATTGCGGATCGAGGATGGTTTTATAAGCTTCGGGCGCTTCTTCCAGCGCAAAACGGTGCGTGATCAACGGCGCTAGATCAATGCGCCCGGCAGCGACCAATCGCAAGAACTCTTCCATGTTGCGGTTCTCAGTCCACCGCACGTAAGCGAAAGGATAGTCCTGCCCGCGCTTTTCGTAAGCCGGATCGTAGCTGCCCGGCCCATAGGCACGCGACATGAGGAGTTGTATCTCCTTGAGGTACATCTCCTCCCAAGGGAAGTTGATGGGTACTGCGCCGACTATGACGATGCGCCCCCGGTCGCGGCAAAGCTGCAAGGCCAGCCGACAAGGGGCTTCCGATTTGGAAGCTGCTGCGACGATGACGCAATCGGCCCCCTTGCCTTCGGTCAAAGAACTCGTCGCTTCAACGACGGAAGCGTCTCCTGATAGCGCGTGATCGGCACCGAGTCGGCGCGCTAGTTCGACGCGCTCGGGACGAAGATCTGTGGCGATGACGACGCCGCCTTGCAGGCGAACCAGTTGAGAAATGAGCTGCCCAACAAGTCCTAGACCGATCACGACGACGCGCGTCCCGAGACTGATATCAGCTGTTCTGACGGAATGTAGCGCAATGCTTCCCAACGTGGCGAAGCAAGCGTGCTCGAATGGAACCTCATCCGGAACACGAGCCACCAGATTGCGCCCTGTCAAGATGACTTCCCCATGCCCTGTTCCTTCGCCGCCGTAAGCGACTCGATCCCCGACGTTCAAATCCTGGACCGTTTCGTGTTTGCCCACGACGACGCCAGCGCCGGAATAGCCGAGCACAGCATACTCGCTGAATTTGGCGATGACCTCTGAGGCCGTTCGCACGGGACCATTGAGCTTGAGAGCATCCCATATTTTCCTTAGGTGTGAAGGGTTTTCGGCCACCTCTTTCAAGATGCCCTCTTGGTGTATGCTAGCTGTCTCCGTCCCGCTGCTGATAAGCGAGTAGATAGGCTTAATGAGGAGATGATGCGGGATGAGCGGCGCATCTGGAACCTCATCGACGATGATCTCTTTCAGCCCTTTGCGTATGACTTGTTTCATTTCAGTTCGAGCGCGGTGAAGCGAGACCGATGCTCGGGAAAGCTGATGTTACTCGAAGCAAGCGACGACATCAAAACACCGATGACTTCGACCAATGAGATGATAGTGCTAATATCCACAAGCTTCCTGAAAGAGGATTAACCATCAAGTGAGGTTTCTTCAGATGAAATCGGCAATGCTTCGTGTGAGACCGAATCACCTTCTAAATAAAGCACCATCAAGCAAAATTCTTCCTTGCACTTCTCATATTGGTTTAAACAGGTATTGACATTTTTAAATCGAGGCGCTATGCTCTCCACGAGCTGCCGGTTCTGCGGGTAGCTTTCCCGACCGTAAATCTTGCTCATTCCTCTTGCCCCGACAAGATAGACGGCGAGTCAGAGCGAAATCAACTTCAACGTCGAAGTTGATTCTCGAAAGATGACCGATCGCTACGTTTCAAGGGTGAATCATCTTTCGACACCAGCCGGTTGCGCGCTGTCATTGCCACCGTCTCTTAAGAGCTGAAGAGCGTTGGCACCACCGATAAAGGCACACCCTGCGCGAGCAGGGGCCGCAAAGCCTACGGGAGTCAGCACTTGCGGCTGACTTGGCCGGGTTGCCGAAGTGAGGTAAAGAGGAGATGACTCTATTCCAAGGCGCTTATTTTTATAGACAAATCTCTCCGTCGCAGACACCCTCGCAAAGAACAGATCAAAAGGGAGAAGAGGCGAAACTCGGAGCAGAAAAGAGGCTTCGCCGTGTAGCATCTGCTGCTCTGTGTGCTCTGTGGTTGATCGTTTGCGCGCTTTCATCTTCCGCCGCATACGCTGGGCAG
>NZ_PSLQ01000112.1:0-4369 GCF_040289685.1 Pyrinomonas sp. | reverse complement strand
ACCGCATCACACCGGTCGCGCAGACAGTCCACCTCAAATCCGTCTCAAATCCGTCGTTGTAGTGCTAAGCAATACTTGAGTGGTTTGGTATAAGATGTGGAAGTGGATGAGCGGTGGGCGTACATGGTGACGGAGGGCGGAGGCGTGGTGAAGGTGTGGTGTGTGAAGGAGATACTGGAGCGTGGGCGGATCGCTGCAAGCCAAGGGACAAGCCATCGTTTGTAGAACGGATGAAGGAGTTTTTTGAGCGAAAGCGGAAGAAGTAAGCGACAGTGGGGGCGCACAGGAGTCAAGTCTGAGTTCCGGTGAAAAATCCCTGGCGTAGACCTCTGTGCGCGTTTGCAGAAGCTTTGTCAAGTCTACCTTTTGGTGAAAAATTCCCCCTTGGCAGATTGACATTATACTGCTCAAGCTGCCTCGTTGGAGGTTGCGATCACCTCGTTACTCACTGCTTGGTTTCGCCACTTCCAGTGCTTCACCATATCGAAGTGCAGATCATTAGCCACCCAAGCCTCGTCGCACTGCATCAGGATCGCCCCGATTAGCCGCTCCCGCCGCCTCCTCTTTTGGGAAGAATGAGGCGCCCCTGCTGGGCGCCGATGGGATGAATACGAAAGGGAGCGAGAGAGCGGAGCCGCTCTCTCGCTCATCGAGATCGCCGTTCTTAGAACTTCAGCCTCAGCCCGAATTGCGCATTGCGCATGCGCGCTCCCGAAGCGATGCCGAAGATCTTGCCCGCAGTGCTCGGGTTGCAATCGACGCAACTATCCGGTTGGCCGAGGTTGACCTTGTTGAAGAGGTTGAAGACCTCGGCGCGGAATTCGAGTCGCGTCGATTCGGTGAGCGAGAAGTTCTTGAAGATCGAAAGGTCCGTGTTGAAGAACGATGGGCCGCGCAGCGAGTTCCGTCCGACGTTGCCGAACTGTCCGCGCGGAGCTTTCGCCCATGGCGTGCCCGGACCGATGCCGACGGCGAACCAGCCGTTGCGGTTCGGATTGCTGACGTTTGGGTTACCGACCTTGTCGGGCCGACACGGGCCGGAGTTGACGGAGCAGTTGGCTCCGGAGACGAAGGCGGTAAATGGCAAACCGCTTTGCCAAGTCGAGATGGAGTTGATTTGCCAACCGCCGACCAGAAAATCGAGACCGCGCGAAATGTTGTTCAGGTAGCGTCGACCGCGACCGAAGGGCAAGTCCCATACCTGTGAGAAGAGGAAGACATGCTTCCGATCGAAACTGGTCGGCCCGTACTCGACTTTGCGGTCATGGTAATAACCGGCGTCGTAATTCCTCGCCGCCGACAGCGTGTAGTGCGCGAGCAGGCTCAAGCCGGAGAAGCGGGTCTCGAACTTGGTCTGCAAGGCGTTGTAGTGGTTGTCGGCGTCGTTGCCGTAGTAGGTGATGTTCTGCGTCCATCCGAAGCGTCGGAAGAAGGGGCGGCGCAGCGCCTCATCGATGATGTCGGGGTTGTTGATCGGCTGATTGACGTTGTAGGCCGGACCATCGCCCAAGAAGACGTGCGTGCCCTTGTTGCCGACGTAGGCGACCTCAACTGACGTGTTCGGTGTGAATTGATGTTGCACCGTGACGTTCCATGCGTCCAGCGTCGGCAGACGCATCTTGAACGGACGGGCACGCCCTTCAATGCCGATCGGCAAAGGCAAACGCCCGTTGGGCGGCACATTCGGGAAAGTAGGCGCTGGCGGCCCAGAGGCAAGCGTAAAGACGCGCTTGAAGTTGTCGGTCGATAGCGATTGGAAGGCGAGCACGGGCAAGTTCTGCGTCACCGTGTGACCGAAGATCGAGCCGAACACGCCGATGTCGAAGCTACGACCATAACCCATGCGGATCACGGTTCGGTCGGTCCACTGGTAGGCGGCGCCGAGTCGCGGCGCGAAAGCCTTGTAGGTCGGCTTGACGTTGAAGTCGGAGCCGACTTCGCCGACGTTGGCGACGAAGATCTCGCCCGTATCGAGATTAAGCAGGCCGCCGTCGCCCGGCCTTTTCACCTTCTCTGGAAAGATCAGTTCCCAACGCAGGCCGTAGTTGATCGTCAGCTTGCGCGTCCGGCGCCAAGTGTCTTGACCGTAGAAGAACCAACGGCGCTGGTACTCCTTGGCGTCGGTGCGCGTGCTGACGTAACGGACGAAGTTGGTCACGTCACCCAGCAAGAAGGTGGCTATTCCGAGCCCCCCTGTGATGTTCGGGTCTGATGGATTCAGACGAACGCCCGTGCGGGCTTCGTTGAAGCGCAGTTGTCCGGCACGATGCGCGTCCGAGGGCACGCGCAAGTTGATGGCATAACGGATGTCGGCGCCGAACTTGTAGGCGTGGTTGCCGCGCAAGAAAGTCCAATTATTGACGAACTGATACTGCTGTTCGTCTTGATCGAGCGGGCAGTTGCACCCGTTCGGTTCAAGCGCGTAGCCGATCTGAAATCCGCCCGGCCCTTCGATGGCGAAGAAGGGCATACCTGAGGTGAAGAAATCGTCCACATTCAACCCCGGAATGCCGGCATCGGCAGCAGGGCGCGTGCCGACTCCGCCGGGCAGCACCTTGACGCGATAACGGAAATAGCCGAAGCGGAAGTCCGTGATCGTGTTCGGGCTGACCGTGTAATCGAAGCCGGCGGCGATCGACTGATTGCGCACGTTGGAGCTTCCGGCAAAGCGCGCGCCGCTCAGTCCCGGACCGCCCACGAGGAAGCCGAAAGCGCCTGGCTTGGTGCGGTCGTATTGCGCGAAGCTGTACCGACCGAAGAGGTGTAGGTTCTGGCTCCAGTAGTGGTCATCGCGCACGTTGAACTGATCGCCATTGAAGACGTCTTGCCCAGAAGCACTGTAATTGTTCGAGATGCCAGGGCGGTTCGGCAGCGGGATCAGCTTCAAAAGGTTGAGCGCCTGCGGCGAGAGCCTGTTTGACGGAATGATGTTGCCGGGAAACGGCGTTCGCCCAACGGCCGTGTTCGGATCGCCCGTCAGCGGATCATAGATCGTGCGCCCGTATTCGCTGAGATCGCCTGTGCGCGCTCTTGCCGTCGGCACAGTGGTCAAAACGGAGGCGCCTTCTTTGCTGCGCGTTCCTTGGTAGTCGCCGAAGATGAAGTTCTTGTCCTTCTTCAAGCGCCAACCAAAAGATCCGCCAAACTGCGACCAGAGGCTTTTGGGAAGCAACCTGCCGGTGACGGCATCAGGAACGCTCTGCGAGAATGGGTCGCGCGCTTGAAACAGATCGTTGCGCCGGAAGATGAAGGCGCTTCCGTGAGGCTCGTTCGAGCCGGAGCGCGTTTGCGCCGTCACCACGCCTGCGGTTGCCAGTCCGAACTCGGCATCGTAGTTCTGCGTAGTGACCTTGGCTTCGGTGGCCGATTCGAGCGTCGGGTTGATGACGATGATCCCGAGGATGGGATCGCGATTGTCCGTGCCATCGAGTTGAAAAGCGGTCCCGCTGAAGTGTTGCCCGTTGACCATGATCTGAATCGAGCCTTGCGGGTTCTCGCTTGCGGCATGCTGCCAGCCGAGTTTTTGCGTTCCCGGTGTGAGCAGCGTGAAGTTTGTGAAGTTGCGGTCGAAGATCGGAAGTTCTTGAAGTTGACGCTGACTGAAGGAGGTTGCTACATCAGCGCGATCCGTTTTGAGCGAAAGCGCCTGCGTCTCTTCGGTGACGGTGACCTGTTCGGTTACTTCGCCCACTTGCAAGGAGAAGTCAACGCGAGCCGTCACGTCCGCTTTGACCTCGACCTCTTGTGTAGCGACTTTGTAGCCGCGTTGCTCGACCCGAACTTGGTAGCGTCCGGGCACGAGATTGGTCACCGTGTAGTTGCCTGATTCATTGGTTTGTGCGGTTCGCGAGATGTTCTTCGCTGGATCCGAAACGGTGACCGTCGCCCCGACGATGGCTGCCCCCTGCGGGTCCGTCACAGTGCCGATGACGTTGCCGTAAACGGCCTGTGCCGCCGTCCGCGGGGCAAAGGCGGAGATCGTCAGCGCGACGCCGAGCAGAAGCAACAGAATTTGCCTCGAAAGCATGTTTCCTCCTTCGTTTTTCGAAAAGCCGTCCTGAAAGCTCGGACGCGCTCCTGCTGGACGGTGTGTGAAGTAGTTCCTCCGCGAAGCGTTTAGTTTCGCTGTCAAACGAACTAAGAAGGTCAAACATCTCTCGTCAATTGAGCGCGTCAACAAACGCACTAAAATGTGAGACCTGTTACGCGGCGAGACATAACTTCGCTCGCCATCGAAAGAGAAATTGCACTTTGCTTCCCCCATCCAAAATTTCCCGGATGGAGTTTGAAGTCGGGGTTTCAGCGGACGCTCCAATTGCCTCGTGTGCGCGTCAAGCATACAACCGAATTGGCATGAAATCAAGACCTT
>NZ_PSLQ01000125.1:0-4374 GCF_040289685.1 Pyrinomonas sp. | reverse complement strand
AATACCAGTTGAGGTTTGGGAGCGCGGTGACCAGGTCAAACAGAGACTGCGGACCTTGACGAGTTAAGACCGGAAAACGTGTCATGCTTGTCAACGTCATCCTCAGAGATGCCCTCTCTTGTAGATGGTGTAGACGCGCCGCAGCTTCCACATGGCTTTCTTCAGGAAATAGCGCAAATCTATGCACATATGAGCTAGCCTCTTGACGGTGCACGCAGGTCTCAAAGGCTCGGTCGCAGCATTGCCATCGCTTTCATTGAGAAAGAAGTTAGATACCCAAGCTATCTCTGTAGCAACTCTTCGAGCGCTCAGTCCTTGGCCATCTCCCAAGGTAGTTATTTCCCGCGCCGTTCTGTCTACAAGATAGTTAGCCGTCGCGTATGACCTGCGCTCGTTAACCTCCTTGGCAAATTCAATTAGCCCCTCAGCGTAAGTTTCGGAGAGGTGATTTCTCTCCAAAAACAACCTGCCTCTCCTCCCCATCTCATCAAACTTCATCGGATCCTCTATAAAGGAAGAGAGGTGTAAATGTATGTCATGAATTGCGGAATCAGGATTGACAAAAGCGACAGTATCCGACGGCAATGTCGCGAACCAACCGGTCTTTGTCACCAACGATGGCAAAGCGTGTGCCCAGATTCTCATTTGACTTCCGGAAGCTTCGCCCATAGTCGGATAGCGCATGTTGATTGCGAGATGCGCAGAAGAAAGGGCTGAATCCAAGTCTTGTTCTGGAACAAATCCATGGACAGTGACTTTCTCTCTCAGACCCAGGGAACTAATCAGGGCCTGTATTTCCCATTTCTCTTCTAATTTCCCATATATATCTAACCGAAACGAGTCTTTTTGCGGAAAGCTCGCTAGTGCTTTCAACAAAACATCCAAGCATCTGTTGGTTCCCAGGTATCCGAAGACGATCAATCTGTAAGGAGGCGCCTTTCCCCTCTCTTTATTCCGCTCGATTCGATATTTGGACAAATCAAAGGGCAAGGGCAGGTACGCGACGGGACAAGCAAGTTTTTGCTTTAGTTGCTGATAAACATCCAGATTGTGGACCAAGACGCCCAAGGCGTTCTCTATAGCCAATTCCGTAAGGGGATAGTGAGGGATCAAAGGACTGACATTTCGATCTTGCACAGCTTTCATTGCTTCTTGCTCTCCGGATTCGCCGTAGAATCTTTTCATTTGCTCGACATAAGCTTTCGTATCTTTCAGAACCCCCCAGTAAATACCGGCAAAGAGGTTTTGCAAAACAACGTCGTGCAGAACAACGATACCGGGATGAAAGCGGCTAAGACGCCATATCGAGTAGTGGAATAAAGGATTATTCCCTATGTGAAAAAAGCTTATCTCGGCGTTGTTCACTGCATGCCAAGGAAACTTTCCAAGAGTAAATCTTTTCACTTCAGCGTACGTTTTAATTTCCGGATCCCATTCAGATTGATCAGTCCACAAGATGATCGCCGCTTTTTCGGATAAAGGGCGTAAAATTCGGTGCGTATAGTGCGCGATGTCCGTATGAGCCGGTGGTAGTGGAGAAAACCAGTTTATCCTCATCACCGTTGACCTGAAGAAAGTAAGGTTCTAACCACTTTATCCCAGCTTATGTCCAGCTCTTCATAGCGCTCGCGGCCTCTCTTCCCATAAGCAGCAGATATGTTTGGGGACTCGTACATGAAGTCCATAGCCGAGGCAAGAGCGTCTGGAGTGGGAGCGGAAATTATTCCGGTTTCTCTATCTACAACGAACTCTAACGGGCCGCCGGAGTCATTGCAAGTGATCACAGCCTTGGAAGATAACATTGCTTCTAGCGTTACGTAACCGTAATCCTCGTCTAAAGGAGGATAGACCACCGCTAGACAGTTAGCATATAATTCCCTCTTATCTTCCTCCGTGATCCTCCCTCGCCACTCTACCCTATCAGCGAGTCTCAATCTGTTTGCCAATCTCTTCAACTTTCTCTCATAGAGAGGGTTATCAGCTTCACCGGCAAAGATAAGACGGATAGGGTTTCGGGTTCGGGCTAGCGCGATTAGGGCTAGAGCTTGGCGCTTTAGATCGCTAAGGCGGCTTGGGAAGAAAAGATAATCGCCAGTTGACGCGTGGAAGAAGGAGTCTGCATGCGGTGGTGGGTGATAAAGCTCTTTCGCTTTAATGCCGCAGAAATCTTGCAGCCTTTTCGCGACGTTACGTGAGTTGGCATAGACAGCCTTCGCTTGCGGGATGAGCGTTCGATCAGCCAAACGAATCGCATCACGTACTTGTCTGCCCCAAGGCCAGCATTTTAAGTCACCTAGTGGGTGGTTCCATAAATCATAGGCGGTGCGGTGTTGATGCAATATCCACAGCACCTTATTCTGATGTGGTATGAGGTAAGCAGGAAATTTTAAGCCGATCATTAAATCGATCGGCACTCCTGCCGCTTCCGATATATCGAACAAACGACAAGCGAGCATTTGATCTAAAATCCTTTCTGGCGGGTACCATTTGAATGGAACGGCGACTATTTCCGCTTCGTGTCCTGCCTGACACAGCGCTTCGCGTAATCCTTCTGCGTGGCTTTCCGCTCCGCCCTTGATAAAGGGCACTTGAACTGTCGCAATTAAAATCCTCATTTTCAAACTTTGCGCCCGATGACCGCGTAATCCATTGGACCATATAGTAAGTCGTTAAGTCTTGACGCCATATCGCTATCATCCTGAAACTTAGCTTCATCCCACGGGTGGAGTTTGAGCAATTCTATGTGGTGAAAGCCGCGGCTTTCGAGAAGAAAGACCATTGTCTCGCTGGGTATTGGATTACGGTGCGTGGGGTCGAAGTAGAAGTAGCTGCTCCCGACAAGCAGATTTTCCGGATTGGGTGTTTCAAAAATCACCTCTCCCCCAGGACACAGAACCCGCAAAGTTTCATCGAGAAGATTGACCAATTGGGCAAAAGAAAGATGCTCTATGACATGAAAACATGTGATCATCTCAGCGCAATCATCATCCAAACAGCGCAAATATTCAACGGCATCTTTTTCGATCACTGACAAACCGAGTTCTCGGCAAAGAGAAAGCATGGCTTGATTGATGTCGACGCCTATTGCATTTATCCCTTCTCCTTTTAGCAACTCTAGCCACTCGCCTCGACCACATCCTATGTCGATAAATAACCCTCGCGATTTCTTTCTAACAAGAGGAAGATAAACGGATAAACGCCTCTTCACCTCCTCGCGCGTTCCGCGGAACCGATCTTCTAAGTGGAGGTACAAAGAGGGCGGGACCAATGAATCCGAGTCTCGCACTGCACTTCTTGTCTGAAAATCACGACGGAATCGCAAATCCCCTAAGGTCAACTCTCTGCGAAGCTGCTGGTTGTTAAGCTTTATATCATCTATGCGTTTCCCCAACTCCAACAGATTCTGACTGGTGTCTCGAAGCAAACGATCTTGAGTTAGTTCAAACTCAGTTAAGGTGTTCCTTAATTCTCGCAACTCATCGTGTAGCCTGTTGGAAGCAGCTTCTTGCTTCTTTATTTCTTCCCAAAATGATTCGCGGCAATGGTCGCACTCTTTGCGGACGCACTCAACCGAGTGTTCTAGTTTTTGCTCCAACGATTCTATTTGGCTCAATAAGTGTCGCGATTGTTCGTGGACGGATTTATAAAGATTTTGTATATCCTCCTGCATCTCTCTCACGCGCGTAAACGCAAGTTCAATGTTCTCAGTAAAATAGAATTCGAGTCGACGATAATTTTCGATTGTTCTAGGAATCCTTAGTAGGGCTATGATTATGTTCAGTATATAGCCCAATACGGGAACTCTGTAAAACCGTCTTATTGTTGATGGCCACCACAAGCCGCGGACCCTCACATCTTTAGATTTTCCCTCAGCGGAGTAGCGAAGTGCTGCAATAATATCTATTTTGTTCGCCTTCCCGGAACGTAAGACCTTGAGATGCGAGTCGGCCTCGATCCTAGCGGGAAGCCTCTTTAACACTGCAAGGTAAGCCTTTTCTATGAACTCTAATCCGTGATAAGGAAGTAACTCATCAACGTCTAACTCATTTCTTAATACACATTCTTCCTCTACAGTTTGTCCCGAAGAGTGATAGCTAGTATTCCCCCGAAAAAGTTTGACTTTAATTTCTTTTTCCAGTTTCAAAGCATCTATCCGCGGATAGTGTTTATGGAACATTTTATCCTGTTGGATTTATCCTTGGATTGGGATAATCTTTTCGAACATTTTTTTGAATTTTACCTCATGCTGCCGGTTCTTCCAAGAGTTGGATCTAACTTGCTCTACCTCGACTTTGACAGCTCGGTCTTTGAAACCCTTGATACCCCTTTTTGTTGTACCCTTCACCCATGCGCCGCACCTGCATTGCCCCCCAC
>NZ_PSLQ01000043.1:0-29834 GCF_040289685.1 Pyrinomonas sp. | reverse complement strand
TTAGGTGAGCAGGCTCTCGAAAAATGCCAGGTTCAAATCTGCGGCATTTGATGTACAATATCGCGCGTTCGTCGCATGAGACGGGCGCGCAATTTTTCTGATCGGTCCCATTGAGTCATGAAAAAAGAGACTGCCGATAAAAGGGCGATCCTGTTCGTGGATGATACGGCCGATACGCGCGATCTGGTCAGTTTCAGTCTTGGGCGCGAAGGCTTTCAAGTCGTCACGGCGCAAACGGCCGAAGAAGGTTTAGCGCTCGCGCACCGCAAGGAGTTCGCGCTCATCTTGCTCGACATCGGCTTGCCGGACAAGGATGGGCTGGAATTATGTCGCGAGATACGCGCGTTCGATCAACACACGCCGATCTTCTTTTACACGGCATTTGCTGACCTGCTCGATCACGAAGAGGCCATGCGTGCTGGCGCCCAAGGCTGCTTGCGCAAACCCGAGGACACGCCTCGCTTGGGACACGTCGCGCGCATGGTCATCGGCGAATAAGCCGTGCTTTCGGGTGTGGGATCAGGGATTGACAGATTCTCGCAAGCTTCATTATGCTTGTTGACAAAGCGTGAGCGGGTGTGGCGCAATGGTAGCGCAACAGCTTCCCAAGCTGTGGGCTGCGGGTTCGAGTCCCGTCACCCGCTCCATATTGCTTTTGGCGATCATCCCAAGATGCAAGAGACCCCTCTTGCGCCCTCGATCTACAGAGACGCGAGTTTGACAATTGCCCTTGAAAATCAAGTAGCTTCTAAAGCGAGGGGAAAGCATTTCGGCGTGTTTTCCCAAGCCGAAGGGCCAGCTTAAAAATCAAGCGGATGAAAACCGTTGCTTGGTCAGTCAACTCTGACTCGTTTGGCGGTGATAGGGCACGGAAGCTCTCTTAGTGCTCGGCCATTCATCAGGGGGCGAGCCTCTTGATGATCCAACTGTCGCCTTCTTTCAGGTACAGGATCCTGTCGTGAAGCCGGTTTTCGCGCCCTTGCCAGAACTCAAACCTAGCAGGGACGAGTCTGAATCCTCCCCAAAAAGGCGGGCGCGGGACATCGCCGCTGCCGAACGAGGCTTTCATCTTGGCGAAAGCCTCTTCCAAGGCTTGTCGCGATTCGACCGGAGCGCTCTGTTCAGAAGCCCAAGCGGCGATCTGGCTGTCGCGCGGGCGCGAACGAAAGTAAGCGTCCGATTCCTCCGCCGAGACGCGCTCGACCGCGCCCTCGATCCTCACTTGGCGATTGAGTTCCGGCCAGAAGAAAAGACCGCTCGCACGAGGGTTAGCGAAGATCTCTTGCGCTTTTCGGCTACGATAATTCGTGTAGAAGACCAACCCACGTTCATCCAAGCCGCGCACTAGAACGGCACGAGCAGAAGGTGCGCCTTCCGGCGACGAGGTCGCGAGGATCATGGCGTTCGGTTCGAGCGCCTCGCTTTCGACCGCTTCCTTCAACCATGCCTCCAATTGTTTGAGCGGATCACGGAGCACGCTCCGTTCATCCAAAGGCTTGCCGCTGTAATCGCGCCTGATGCTGAACAGTATCTCTTTCACGGACATCTCGCGCAGTCACCTCGAAAGAGTCGGGTTATATGGTGATTGAAGCTTCGTCCAAACGTTTTGGCAGGTCAAGCGCGTACTCGTGGAATTTTCCTTGCGTGTTTGTCACGAGGAACTTGGCGAGACCGTATCCATCTGGCCGCATAGAACCGCGCAACGAAACGTCGGTTTGCCGTTCAGGTAGTGTTAACCCGCGTTCGCAACCGCATCACTCCTTCAGCAGCATGCGAACGTCGCGGACGTTGGTTCCAGTCGGGCCGGTAACGATGGCGTCGCCGAGCAGGCGAAAGAATGTGTATGAATCGCTGCGCGCGAGAAACTGAGCGGCATCAAGGCCAGCTTCGCGCGCGCGCGCCAGAGTCGTATCATCAGCGATGGCGCCAGCAGCCGGACTGTTGCCATCGATGCCATCGGTGCCCGCTGAAAGGACCAGCGCTTGCGGCACATCGGCGGCGGGTGAAGCGAGACCGTGCGTCGTAAGTTCCAACGCGCAACGCAGAGCTGTTTCCGTGTTTCTACCGCCCTTGCCCTCACCACGCACGACGCAGGAGAACTCGCCGCCGGAAAGCAAACAGAAGGGGCGCGTCGTGGCATCGAGCAAGCGCCGGACGAGCTCGGCACAGCCTTGTGAGATCTCCTGTTCAACGATGTCCGCCGCCACCGTCGTGACGAATCCCAGCTCTCGAGCGCGTTCTTCGGCGGCGCGTAGGGCGTCTGAATTATCCAGCAGCACGAAGCTGTGGTGAAGCGGGTGCGGCTGTAGCCGAGGCCGAAAATTCTCGATGGAATTCAGAATAGAATGCGGGAGCTTCTTCGTCAGGGCGTATTTAGCGATCACGCTTCGCGCATCGGGTGCGTCGTTGGGTGGCGACAAAGTCGGACCCGAAGCGACGTTGAACTCTTCGCCGGAATTGGTGTCCGAGATGATCAGCGTCACTTGTTCGGCTTGCGGCGCGGCGGCGCTCAACCCTCCGCCTTTGATGGCCGAAATGGCGCGTCGCACGGCGCTGATCTCGGCGATGGTGGCACCGCAAGAGACCAGCGTCTCATTGACCGCACGCAACGCGGCAAGCGAGACGGCAGCGGATCGCGGCCATTCCATCATCGCCGAGCCGCCGCCGGAGACGAGAAAGATGACCAACGCGCGTTCGCGATCCGCTTGGCGTAGGAGCGACAGGGCACATCGGCCCGCAGCGAGGCTCTCTTCGTTCGGCAACGGATGGCCGCCGAAAAAGACCTGCCAGCGCGTCGTTAGCGGCGGCGCGCCACCATAGACTGAAGCGACTCCGCGCCGCAACCTTTCGCCCAAAAGATCATCCAGCGCCGCTGCCATTGGGCCGGCTGCTTTGCCTAGTGCGATAGCGTAGGCGGGGCGCGCGCCGATGTCAAAAGATCGGTCGAATACCCAGAGAGAGTCGTCGCGCAGATCGAGCGCTTGATGCACGGCTCGGCGGGCATCCACTGCGCGCAGCGTGTGAGAAAGAATGTCGAAAGCGGCGCGGCGTAGATCCGAGGTCTCTGCTCTCACGACGGGAAAGGTAAAGCTCGGAGACACAGTTTTGCAAGACGGCCTGAGTCCAGTTCGCGCTCTGCACAAAGGCGCGTGGATGGCTTGGCGCAGAAAAAACGGACAAGCTCTTGATGAGACGATGTCGCTGCGGGCAATCTCGGCGCGCGTGAATCCTCATTGTTGCTTCATCGCCAATCGATCGCTCTCTTTGGCTTGACGGGGATCGGAAGGAACGACGCAACCGTGGAAATTGCTTAAAAGGCGCGCTCTCTTCGGGGGCTGGGAGTATCACGAGATGCGAGACTTTTCGCTGACGCACTCGTCCTCGATCAGAGCGCTTGACAAGCGGATAGCGCGGCCGTTCAAGGATGCGAGTCCTTTTGCTGACTCACCGCGATCAGATGCCTTAGCTGGCGAAAGCGTCGTTCGCTGATGCCTCGGACGATGATTAGATCTTCTGGGCGGCGAAACAGGCCGTGCTGCCTGCGATGCTCAATGATGCGCGCAGCAAGGGCAGGGCCAACGCCCGGAAGCTTTTCGAGTTCGCGCTCGGTTGCCGTGTTTATGTCTATGCGCGCCGCGCCCGCCTCGTCAAGCGCGGCAGAAGCCTGCTGACCCGATGCGGACCGCAACACGGCGTCGCTCTTTTTCTGTTCTATGGACGCGTTGTTCTTGCGCGGGTCGGGTTGCGAAACGTGTTCTTTAGGCGTCATTCGCGGCGGAGCGATGCACGCCGCGAGTGCAAACGCGAAGGGGCCGAGGAGAACGATAGTGAAACGCCGGATCATTCGTCGTTGAGCGCCATTGAATCCGGTCAAACCGTTGAGTTCAAAGGAGATGCCCGGTTTGCCCAGTTGGTGTGCAAAATGCTAAAAGTCCAAATTTTTCATGAACTTGTAATCTTCAAAAGCCACTTTTCCACAGACTTTTCCACAGCCTCTGTGGAAATCTGAACGGCCTCCTCGGCAGTATATGAAGGCCTTCGTAGAAGATGTAAAACTTTTATAAATCCAAGCGCGGTTATCTTCGCCGCCGAGGTCGGGGACATCCCCCTGATCATTCGAAAAGAGATCGGCGTGAACGCTGATGGACGCAAGTTGAAAATCACAAGCTCTCTTCAACCAATCTCGGCATCTTTCGGATGTCCACTCGCGCACTCGTGCGCGCCGATTTAGTGGCATAGGTTACTTCGCTTAGCATCTTTTGGATTGCATCTCGCGCCCACTCTTTTGGGCGACGCCTTGCTGTCTATCGGGGCGTTTTCTCATGAATTTCCTCCCCGCTCACTCTTCATTGTTTGAGGTTGTCCTAATGCGCTACTGAATTACGTGCGCGAAGCGTGCGCTACGGAACGCTCACTCTTCTTGTTTGAGGCTATCCCAATGCGCCACTGTCTCATAAGCGCGGCTCAAAACGGGACGCGGGCGTGCGCCATCGGCTGGGCCGATGTAACCCTGTCTCTCCATCGCATCGAGGATGGCTGCGGCGCGTCCGTAACCGATGCGCAATCGGCGTTGGAGCACCGAGGTCGAAGCGCGTTTCATCTCGACGCAGATGCGCAACGCATCCTCGAAAAGCTCATCCTGAAATCCGGCCAAGCCGTCTTCGCCTTCGGCTTCCTCTTCGGACTGCGTGATCGTCTCATCGTAGGTTGGCGTCGCCTGCGCTTTGACGTGGGCGACGATTTTGTTGATTTCCGTTTCGTCAACATATGCCCCGTGCACGCGCACCAGCCGCGATGTTCCTGGCGGCAAAAAGAGCATATCGCCGCGCCCCAAAAGCTGTTCCGCCCCGTTTGCATCAAGGATGGTACGCGAATCGACTTTGGACGAAACGCGGAATGAAATGCGCGATGGGAAGTTCGCTTTGATCAGTCCCGTGATGACGTCAACGGACGGTCGTTGTGTGGCGATTACCAGATGGATGCCGACGGCGCGGGCCATTTGCGCCAACCGCGTGATCGCTTCTTCGACCTCGTGTCCCGAGACCATCATTAGATCAGCCAGTTCGTCGATGATGATGACGATGTAAGGGAGCGGTTTGTGGGGTTCACCGTTCTCATCGAAGTCGAGCACGTCGTTGCGCCGTTCGACTTCCGCGTTGTACCCATCGATGTTGCGCACGCCCCACCGCGCGAGATCTTTGTACCTCTGCTCCATCTGCGAGACGGCCCATTTCAAGGCGTTAGCGGCGCGTTTGGGGTCGGTGATGATTGGCGTAGCAAGGTGCGGGATGTCGGCATAAAGTCCGAGTTCGAGGCGCTTCGGGTCGATCATGATGAACTTCACTTCGTCGGGGCGCGCCTTATAGAGAATCGAAACGACAATCGAATTTAAACAGACGGATTTGCCTGTGCCGGTCGCCCCAGCGATCAACAGATGGGGCATCTTGGTCAGATCGGCGACGTAGTTCATGCCGTCGATCGTTTTGCCGAGCGCGATCGTCAGCTTTGACGGCGATTCGCGAAATTGCCGCGATTCGATCACTTCGCGCAAAAAGATCGTCTCGCGCTGGGGGTTGGGAACCTCGATGCCGACGTGCGGTTTGCCCGGCAGACGGTCAATGCGGATCGATTCGGCCCGCAGAGCCAAGCAGAGGTCGTCGACCAAGCTCGTTACGCGCGAGTATTTGACGCCCGGATCCGGCTTGAATTCGTATGTCGTAACCACTGGTCCCGGGCAGATATGTTTGATCTGACCTGTGACGTTGAACTCACGACACTTCTCCGCCAGACGATGCGCGATCTCCAACAGCTCTTCGTCCTTCTGTTCGTGGCGCGGTGGCGGCGAATTCAAGTAATCGATCTCCGGGAAACGGTAATCGTCTGCGGTCGCGCGCGCGACCATTCTAGCTCGTACTGGTTCATCTCGATGCTCTGTGCGGACTACCTCGGCTGTGCGCAGCATCTCTTCGATTTCAGCTTCGGCCCGCTCTTCATCCCTCTCGCGCATAGGCTCTGCGACGGGACGAGGTTGTTTGGCGTTTTGCGCGGTCGGTTGAGGGTCGGGCGTCCCCTTCGTCGCTGAAGGTGGAGCGGGGAGTGGAGTTTGCGTCTCCAAGTCGAGGGTCTCAGTGGACGAGTCGAGCGCGGCCTTACGCGGCGTGACTGGCGCGCTCTCTTTCGTCTCGCCGGGAGATGTCGCACGCATGAACTCGGCGACGCGCTCGGCGGCGGTCTGCTGACCTCTCTTTTCGAGTTCGGCACGGGCGCGTCGGCGCGCTTCGGCGCGTTCGAGCGCGCGTTGAGCACGCCGTTCGCGCCACTCTCGAATGCGATCGGCAACGGAAGTCACCCGTGCCAAGCGCACCCGCATCCAGCGCGCGATGCGTTCGTAAAGGAGCGCAAACGAGAAGTTTGTCGCCAGCAACAGCGCGACAGCGACCGAGGCGATGAGCAGAACAGCAGTGCCGACGGTGTTTAGCCCGCTTACGAGGAACTGTGCGATCACGCGCCCGATCAAACCGCCCGGTTCAACGCTACGGTCGAAGATAGGCGCAAAACCGGCGAGCGCCAAGAGCGCGGAGATCGAGAGAACCAGCAGCGCGAGTCCACACACGCGCGCTAGCGGCGCTTGCCAACGTTGCGTGCGGAAGCGTCGCCAGCCGACGATGAAGAGCAGCAGCGGGAGGAGATAGGCCGTCAGTCCGAGGATCTGCAAAAGCGCAGCGCCGACGTTTGCTCCGATCGCCCCGACGAGATTGCGTGAGGGGCGGTTGGCGGCCGTGTTCCACGAAGGATCGTTTGGATCGAACGAGGCGAGACAAAGCAGCAGCAGCACGCCCGTGACAAAGAGCGCAAGGGCGATGATCTCGTTGCGGCGCGTGCGGCGCCAAGCTTGGTTCTGCGCGCTCGTCCTCGGTGCGACCATGGGCTTTCTCTCGTCAGCTCGACGCGCGACGCGAAAGCAGATATGCCTTGATGAAATCGTCCAGTTCGCCATCGAGCACGGCATTCACGTCGCCTCGTTCGTATCCGGTGCGCGTATCCTTCACGAGACGATAGGGGGCCAGCACGTAGCTTCTGATCTGTGAACCGAACGAAATATCGGCTTTGTTCGCTTCGAGTTCGGCCATCTCAGCGCGGCGCTTCTCCATCTCCAGTTCGTACAAGCGCGCGCGCAAGATCTGCATGGCGACGGCCCGGTTCTGATGTTGCGAACGCTGGTTTTGGCACTGCACGACGATGCCGGTCGGCAGGTGGGTGATGCGCACGGCGGAGTCAGTTTTGTTGACGTGCTGTCCGCCCGCACCCGTAGAACGAAAAGTGTCGATCCGCAGATCTTTCTCGTTGATTTCGACCTCGATCTCTTCGTCTATTTCCGGATAGACGAAGAGCGAAGCGAACGACGTATGACGACGTGCGGCCTGATCGAAGGGCGAGATCCTCACCAACCGGTGCACGCCCGCCTCCGCGGAAAGCAGTCCGTAGGCATAGGGACCTTCAACGCGAAAGGTGACGCTCTTTAAACCAGCCTCTTCGCCTGGTTGGTAATCGAGGATCTCGGTTTTGAAGCCGCGCCGTTCGGCCCAGCGCAAGTACATGCGCAGCATCATTTCAGCCCAGTCTTGAGCATCCACGCCGCCCGCGCCCGGATGGATCGTGCAGATAGCGTTGCGCACATCGTGCTCGCCGGACAGAAGCGTTTCGGTTTCAACTTGGCTGACGTCTCGTTCAAGCCGGTCAAGCAGCGCCGACGCTTCGCGCAAGCTCGCTTCGTCCTCTTGGGCGAATTCTAATAGCACGTGCGCATCTTCGATGGCGCGCTCGAACTCCGCTTGCCGCGAGATGATTCGTTCCAAGCGGCTGCGCTGCTGCAGAAGCCTCTGCGCTGCTTCCTGGTCGGACCAGAAATCGGGCGAAGCGGCGCGCGCTTCGATGCGCGCCAGCTCTTCGCGCTTGGCATCCGTCTCAAAGAAACCTCCCGAGTTGCGCGATGCGGTCGTGAAGATCGTCGTACTTCACCTGAAGTTCTTGCAAATCCAAAACCTCTTTCATTTCTCCAGTTCCCCTCTGTGTGCCGTCGCAAAACGCGACCTTTTCGTTCTTCGAACCAGGGATTTTAATCCTTGCCCGCCCGCTGGAACAATCTTCGCGCGCGCTCTGACAGCAGCGGCGCGAGGCCAACGAGCAAACAAGTGACGGCGAAAAGGTCGCCGTGCGCGGCGTAAAAGGTCGGCGCGGTCACCACTTTTTCCACGGGCCAGACGCGCACCGTGGCTTGAAAGCTCGGCGTCTGCTCGATCACTTCGCCACGCGCCGAAATGCGCGCGCTGATGCCCGAATTGGTCACGCGCAAAACAGGGCGTCCCGTTTCGACGGCGCGCATGATAGCGTTTGCCAAGTGTTGACGCAACACCGGCGTGGCCCCCAAGTAACCATCGTTGGAGATGTTGATGAGCACATCCGCGCCCTGACTGGCGAAGGCACGCGCGATCGAGGGGAAGGCGGATTCGAAACAGATGAAGACGCCAGCGCGTGCGCGCCCGATAGGCATCAACGTGTAACGCGCGCCCGGCGTAAAATCGCCCACCACAGCGCTGACAAATGAGGCGCCCGGCAACCATCTAGGCAGAGGCACGTACTCGCCGAAAGGCAGCAGACGTATCTTGTCGTACTGTGCGACCGGCTCGCCGCGCTCATCAACGAGCAGCGCCGAATTGTAGATGCCGCCCGCCGGAGCAGGTTCCATCGCGTTGAAGAGCACAGCGACGTGCTGGGTTCGCGCGAATTCGGCGAGAAACTGACGAAAACTCGCGTCGCGCGCGTAGCGAAAGTTCATCGGCGATTCGGGCCAGACGACCACGCGCAGCGAATCGTCCTCACCATCGGTCTGTTGCAACCCTTGGAGACTGAGTTGAACGTGGCGTTGGACCA
This sequence comes from Pyrinomonas sp., assembly GCF_040289685.1. Lineage (NCBI taxonomy): Bacteria > Pseudomonadati > Acidobacteriota > Blastocatellia > Blastocatellales > Pyrinomonadaceae > Pyrinomonas > Pyrinomonas sp. Next base: position 20,903 of record NZ_PSLQ01000043.1, on the reverse strand, counting down.
GCATCTGCGTCTCATCCAGCGTGCGTCGAAAATCGACCGGCACGTTGGGCTGCACAGCGATCAACTGCGCTGCCACTTCTTCGACGCGATTCTCCTTCGGTGGTCTGCTCGCAAGGATCACCACGGCGATGAGCGCCAAAGCTGACGCGCTGGCGATGAGCGTGGCGCGCCTCGGACGGGCGATGAGCGCTGCAAGGCTCGCATTGCAGGCAACGATCATGAATCCAACGGCGTAGACTCCGCCCCAACGCGCCGGTTGGATCAACGTCGGAACGTAGCTTTGCGAGTAACCGATGGCGTTCCAAAGCTGTCCCGTTACGTAGAGCCGCACCATTTCGAGCGCCGTCCAAGCGAACGGGAAGAAGATCAGACCCTTGGTCCCGTGTCTTCGACATGACCACGCAAGCGACGCTCCGGCTGCCGCCGGAAATAGACCGAGAACCAGCGCTCCAGGAACGAGCAAAGGGAAAGCGATCCACGCTGGAATGCCGCCATAATGCGTCATCGCGTGCGTTAGCCACCAGCAAGAGCCGTAAAAGAAGACCGTCCCGAACGACCACCAGAGCAGAAAGGCGCGCCGAGGGGTCTCGCCGCGCAGCGTCGCGACGAGCGTTGGCACGAGCGCTACCCATGCGAGCGGCCATAGGTCGAAGTTGGGAAAGGCAAAGATCAAAATCAGCGCTGACAGCAACGCGCTTGCCCACGCGCTCAAGGGCCGTTTGCGGCGAGACATCAAGGTCTGATGCTCCGCTGCCGTAGGCGCCCAAGCGATTTTGCGCTGGCTCGAGGGTCGGCTCAGAACGTTCTCGCGTGCACCCACTGATTTCGTTTGATGGTTGGAACCGCTGCCCGGCATCATGAGACGTTTGGATTTTCGCATGAAGCTGGAGCCTAGCGAAAGGCACGCGATGCTTGGTTGCGACCTTTGGAAAAAGGGTGCGCTATGCCCCCTTCATGCAACAGGGGAGCGATTGGTGAAATTTTTCTGCCTTCTTGCGGTGGCGTGTCGCAGTTTGAACGAATTGGTCAATATGGTATGCCAAATTGAACAGAAAGTGTCAGCAGATCACGAACAAAAATTGTCACCATGCCATCGAGTCGTCACTCAAGCTCGACTCTCGTCTGCCCCTCGTTGGCACATCGCTCGGACCGGGCGAACGCCGCTTCTCCATGCAAGATCGCGCAAAAAGACCTTAAAATCACCCTTTTTAGCTAGCGAAAGATATTGGCTAACGAAAAAAATGCGGGAGAACCCGGTCTCAACGACCGGGTTCCGAACTGGAAGGCGCGACGGAAGGGACGCACGGCAGGTTACTGGCGCAGCGGCAGGCTACGCTCAGAGGGGTGATGGCGGCGGGGTCACGAAAGACTCATCAAACGCTTTCGTGCTTGCCGATCTACCCGTTAGCATATCGTGTGCCAAAGCTTCTGGCCCTTCGCTGAACGTCCGGCCCGGCAATAGCGACGAAAAGATCCGTGGCTTCTTGATCGCGCCCCTATGCTCCATTTGACATTTCTCAAAAGAGTTGGAAACGACGAAGGGACCTGCGTCTTCTTGCGCCTATCCTTCTGCGCGGTGCATGGGCGGCGAAGGAGCTTGATCAATCATGGCTGCTTGTGCGTCGCTCTCTCAAAGCGGCGAAGCGCCGTTCGCTGCTTCAATGAGCTACTCGGCAGCTTGTGCATCGCTCTTGGATCTCGGGCCGACGAACGGTCTGAAAGCGCGGACGCTGCTGGCAAAGGCGTCAGTGCCTCAGCAGGGGATCGCGGGGCGTTAGGAGCGCAAGGCGGTTGGCGGTCAAAGAGGCTCGAGAGTTTAAGCTGACCTGCGCGGTGCGCGTGCGGGCGCAAGATGCGCGTGCGCTGCGCGTCGAGATCGGCTTGAAAATACGGGGCGGCTCGCGTCCTTCCTTTCGGCTTGAAGACGCGCGCGGCAGCCCACGGCTTTCAGGGCTGCCGCGCGGAGGAGGGAAGATTTCGAAACCTAATGCTTGCGCTCGCGACCAAAACGATCAGGAGGGAAGATTTCAAAACGTACTACCTGATGCCGGTTTCAACTTGTCTTTGAAGCGCAATCGCTTCTTGGTTGTTCGGGTCGATCTGAATGGCGTTTTTGGCGTAGGCCATCGCCTGCGCGCGGTCTCCGCGTTCGAGGAAGATCCGTCCCAAGAGTATGTGCGCATCGATCAAGCGTCCATCCCAGAAGATCGCTGTGCGCAGATCGCTTACGGCGGCATCGAGATCGCCGCGCCGTTGGTGAATGCGCCCGCGTAAAAGGTACGCCTCGGCGTTCATCGGTTCGATCATGAACACGCGGCGCAGTTCAGCCAAAGCCTCATCGTCACGCCCAGCCGCGTAGAGTTCACGCGCTTTAGCCAAAAGGTTGCGCACATCAGCGCTCGCAACATCCGCCTGAGCCAGACGATCGCGCATCGCGTCGTAGTAATCGAAGCGATTGAAATCTTGGTAAAGGCGGAGCGGCACTTGACTTGTCGCTTGCGACTTCTGCCACTCGGTCTGCCAACGAGCGTAGGCGGGCAGGAAGCGGCGCGCTTCGTTGTCGGCAGAGGAGGCGGCATCGGTTTTGCCGATGCGTTCCAAAGCTTTGGCGAAGAGGAAAAAGGCTTCGCCATCTTGCGGATTGGCCGTGATCACAGGGCGCAGTTGTTCAGTAGCTTCGGCATACTTGCCGGACAGAAAGAGGCCATAGGCGTAGTTGAAGCGGACCACCGGATCTTCCGGTGCCGATTCCGCCGCCCGTTGCAACAGCGCGAGACCTTGCTTGAGCAAGCGGTCGCGTTCTTCCGCTCTGGTTTCGCCGCGCGCGGCTTGAATCGAGAGCGCCCCTGCGTTGTTGTATACGCTCTTCAAGCGCGTCTCAGTGGTCAGCGGCAAGAGCGTGGCGATGGCGCGCGCCAGATCGTTGGTTCGCCAATAGGCGAGCGCAGCGTAGAAGGCTGCTTCCGTGTAGTGCCTGTCTTTACGTTGCAAGCGCGAGAAATATTCGGCAGCTCGTCGCCAGTCGCGTTGCTGATAATAGAGCTGGCCCAATTCAAAAGCCGCTTGGCTGTAGATCGCGCCGGCATTGGCGCGCGCGTATTCGCGCAGCGCGTTCTGTAAATAGGCTTTCTTCTTCTCGGCGTCCGCAGTCAGAACGCCCTTGACGTAACTCTCAAAAGCGCGCGGAGGGACTTTGGTCGCTCGGTCGATGAACTGATTGAGCGAAAACGAAAGCGCTTTGTCGCGTTGATAGAGAATTTGGTAGGCGAGTCTGCCTTGAATCGCTTGCAGGTTCTTGATCGGGCCGCCGAAATCGAACTGCTGACTGGCCCAGCGTCCATCTGAAAGCTGTTCGCCCGCCAATCGCCCTTCGTTGACGCGAATGACACGCGCCGTCCCGTGGAGTTCCGCCGGGGCGTTCTCGCCCTGTGCTGGAACGACGCGATACGTCCCATAGATGACGAGCGTTGCGCGCGCTTCGCGCCCGAGCTTAATGGTCGTCGCGCGCGATGGGATGACCGTCAGCGGAAGGCGCAGGCGTTGATAGATGAGTTCGCGTTCGTCGCTCGAGATGACCGTCAACCCAGGCACGCTCAGCAGTTCAGAGAGCGCGTCAGCGAAGCTCTCGCCAACCCAGTTGTACTCCTTCAAATTCGAAGTGTTCTCGAAAGGGAGAACGAAGACCACATCGTTGTTCGATTGTGCGATTGCGGCGACGCTGCACGCTGAGATTAAAAGCAGTGCGCAAAAGGCACTGAGCCTTCTTCGAGCCATTTCAATCCTCTTCCACCGCATGTTGCGATTTTGCCCTCGGTTGAGATGTCTTATCCGAGCAGCTGTGTTGGTCGCTTGCTCTTCATAGGCGGGATATGGCGCGCCAAAAAGGTTTGGCGTCCCCGACGGGAATCGAACCCGTGTTACCGCCTTGAAAGAGCGGTGTCCTAACCTCTAGACGACGGGGACGCGACGACGAAACGATGACCGACCCAAAGGCTGCCGGTCTGCTTATGAAGTTTTTCCGTCCAGCGACGGCAAGCTCAAAGAATAGCTTCTCACTGCGTCGCTTGTCAAATCTCCGGCACGCTTTCGGCCATGCAAAGCGCGCCATGGCGAAGACCGATCCTGTGCGCTTCGATCGGGCGCGTACGCGATTGAAGCGCGTCAGTGGTTTTCGGGAAGAGCTTGGTCAAGTCCTTATGTTTTCGCCAGATCTCCTTTTCGACTGCGTAAGTCGCTAAGTACAACTTAGCGGGTCAGCCCATCTCGTGCTCGGCTCTCTCGCGTCAAGCGAGGTAACCGAGCGCGATCAGCATTTCAGCGTTGAGGATGGCTGCACCGGCAGCGCCGCGAATCGTGTTGTGGCTGAGCGCGACGAAACGAACGTCCAAAACCCCATCCGGCCTGATGCGCCCCACAGTAACGCTCATCCCCTTGCTCGAGTCGCGGTCGAGACGCGGTTGCGGGCGATCGGGTTCGTTGCGAACGATGATCGGGCGTTCAGGCGCCGAGGGGAGCTCCATCTCCTGCGGCAAGGAGCGCCACGAAGCGAGAGCCTCGGTCACTTCTTCGAGCGACGCGGGGCGCGTGAATTTCACGCGCACGGCGGCCATATGTCCGTCCGTGACGTTGACGCGATGGCACTGCGCGCTCATCTTGATATTTGCCATCTCGATGGACGATTCGCGCAACCGGCCCAGTATCTTCAGCGTTTCGGTTTCGATCTTCTCCTCTTCTTTATCGATGAACGGCAGAACATTGTCGCACACATCAAGCGACGGAACGCCCGGATAGCCGGCTCCGGAAAGCGCTTGCAACGTGGTGACGACGACGGCTTCGATGCCGAAGCGGCGATGAAGCGGGGCAAGCGCCAGCGCGAGCATGATCGTCGAACAGTTCGGGTTGGTGACGATCATGCCGCGGTCGAAGCTGCGCGCGCGGCGCTGCGTTTCGATGAGCGCGAAGTGTTCGTGATTGACTTCCGGGATGACCAGCGGCACGTCTCGATCCATGCGACAGGCCGACGAATTGCTGAGCACCGGGTAGCCAGCGTGCGCGAAGCCCTCTTCGACGGCACGCGCAATCTCGCCGGGTAGGCTCGAGAAGATCAGATCGCAATCGAGCGGTGGTTCGGGCGGAGCGACCTTGATGGAGCGAACGGAGGTCGGCATTTCGCCTGCCAGTCGCCACACGCAAGCCTCAGCGTAGGCTTTGCCCTGCGACCGGTCGGATGCGGCCAGCGCCGTCACTTCGAATTGCGGATGGTTCTCCAGCAGTTGAATGAACCGTTGCCCAACCGTTCCGGTCGCGCCCAAAATCCCGACTCTGTATTTCTTTCTCAACATAACCTCCTTCGGCCTCTAGACTCTTTTCGAAAGAAGGGGACGCGAAAGCCTCGACTTCTTCCCCGTTCTTTATCGTAAAGAAGGGGACGCGGAAGCCTCGACCTCTTCCCCGTGCGCGCCTTCGCGCTGAAAGGGGCGGCTGCGTCTGTATCTTCAGCGCAAGTAGTCTTCTAATTGCACCGCCGCATCCGTCTTTTCGTCGCGGTATTTGACGATCACCGGAGCGTAAAGCGATAAACCCCACTCGCGCCCGCGCTCGTTGGCGACGGCGCGCGCGCCCGGCACGACCACTGCTCCTTCTGGGATTTCCAATGGACTATCCGCCGTCCGACGATAAACAAGGCCGCGCACGAGATCGTAAACGGGCGTCGAACCGGTCAGCACGACGCCGGGCGCGAGCACGGCGCGCCGCCGCACGATGGTCCCCTCATAGACGCCGCAGCCGCCGCCGACCAACACTTCATCTTCGATGATGACGGGCAATGCGCCGACCGGTTCGAGCACGCCGCCGATTTGCGCCGCTGCCGAAATGTGCGCGCGTTTGCCGACTTGTGCGCAGGAGCCGACCAACGCATGACTATCGATCATCGTCCCTTCATCGACGTAGGCGCCGACGTTGATGTACATCGGCGGCATGCAGACGACGCCGGGCGCGACGTAGGCGCCGTCGCGAATGCTCGATCCGCCGGGAACGATGCGCACGCGGTCGTGCACGGTTAGACGTTTGATCGGATACGTATCTTTGTCGAAAAAACGGAGCGACCGATCGTGCGGCGACATTTCGATGAGCGCGCCAATGCGAAAGCCAAGGAGGATGCCCCGTTTGACCCACACGTGTGCCCGCCAGCGACCCTCAGCGTCGCGTTCAGCGGCGCGGATCTCGCCGCGCCCCAAAGCCGCTTTGAACTCTTCGAACAGCGCGCGATCGGCTTCGGAGAACTTCTGTTTTTCGCTTGCCGCCAGCGCTTCGATGCGTTGACGAAGCGTCTTCTCTTCGGCTTGCGCCATGTCTTGCTCCTCATCGGCTGAAGTTCTGCTCGTGCAATCCTTATTCAGTCGGCGGCTTGCGATGCGCCTTTGAGCAACCCCAACTCGGTGAGGACTTCGCGCAAGCGCGCCTTGGTCCTTTCTTGCACGGGAACGAGCGGCAGGCGGTAACGTTCTTCGATCAACCCCATCATCGCCAACGCCGCTTTGACCGGACCAGGACTCGATTCCATGAAGTTCGCTTCCATGAGCGGAAGCAGGCGGTAGTGCATTTGACGCGCGGCGACCAAATCGCCAGCAAGCGCCATCTCGACCATGCGCGATGTCAAATCGGGCACTTCGTTGGCGACCACCGAGATGAGTCCGTCGGCTCCGAGCGCGATGAGCGGCAACGTCAGCGCATCGTCGCCTGAAAGGACGCGGAACCCATTGGGCCGCTCGCGCAAAATAGCCATGATCTGACCGAAATCGCCCGAGGCTTCTTTGATGGCGACGATGTTTTCGACCTCGCGCGCAAGGCGCAACGTAGTCTGTGCGGCGATGTTCGAGCTGGTCCGGCCCGGCACGTTGTAGAGGATGACGGGAAGGTCCGGCACGCTTTCGGCGACGGCGCGAAAGTGGGCGAACAGTCCGTCTTGCGTCGGTTTGTTGTAATAGGGCGCGACGACCATAACGCCATCGACGCCGAGCGCGCGCGCCGCCTGCGAGTAACGGATCGCATCTGCCGTCGCGTTGCTGCCCGTGCCGGCAATAACGCGCGCCCGACCGCGCGCCACTTCAACCGTCAAGGCGATGACGCGCTGGTCTTCTTCTTCGGTCATGGTGGCCGATTCGCCCGTCGTCCCGCAGGGGACGAGGATGCGTACGCCGCCAGCGATCTGACGTTCGATCAAGCGGCGCATCGCCTCTTCGTCGATGGAACCATCGTGGCGAAAAGGTGTCACCAGCGCCGTCGCGCAGCCGCGCAGCCAATCGACTTTGATCGTCATCTTCTATCTCCTCCTTTCGCTGATAAGTTGGTCCATCAAAGCGGAAAATTCATAGACCCCGCGTCGGCGTGCAGCGATCCATTCCGCCGCCAATAACGCACCCGCAGCGAAACCTTCGCGCGTGCGCGCTTCGTGCTGAAGCAAGATTTGGTCGTCGAGCGCATCAAAGCCGACGCGATGCGTGCCCGGGATATGACCGGCGCGCGTCGCCGCGACGGAGATGGTCTCAACGGGCCAGTGTCGCGCGAGCAACTCGCGTAGCTTGAGCGCCGTGCCCGAAGGCGCGTCGCGTTTGCGCGCATGATGCGCCTCTTCGATGAACGGAGCGTAGTCGGCAAAAGCGGCGAATAGGTCCGCCGCATGTGCGACGAGACGAAAGAAGAGGTTGGCGCCGATGGAGAAGTTTGCCCCGTAAACGAGCGCGCTGCCGTGTTGTTCGACGGTGCGCCGCACCTGATCTAACTGCGCATCCCAGCCGGTGGTCCCCTCCACCAACGGCAGGCGCGCAAGCGCGCACGCTTCGACGTTGCGCGTCACCGCTTCGGCGACGGAAAAGTCAACCGCCACCGCGTAACCGCGTAACCGTGCGGCCAGCTCCGCCGCCGTCAGCTCGGCATCATGCGAGGTGGCCACGATGCCCGTTTCGTGCCCTTGCGCACGGGCGCGTGCCTGAACGAGCTTGCCCATTCTGCCATAACCGATCAGTGCGATCTTCATCCCGGTCCTTCAACGAAGTCTTAACGTATCCATTGAAACTGCTTATGCTTCGTCCCGCCAGCATACGCGAAACTGCCTTCGGCTTTCAATCGGCGGGGCGCAGCCGACGCGCCAGCTCCATGTAGAGCGCTACGGCGCGATGCAGCTCGTTTTTAGCGATCTGTTCATGCGGCGTGTGTGCTACCAGAATGGATCCCGGTCCAAGCAGCAGAGGCCGCCCCCAGTTGCTTAAGTGCGGAACATCGGTGGCGAAACGGACGATGCACGTGTCGAATCCATCCACGGTGGTCATGCGCACGACGGGCGAAGCGGCGACGTACTCGATCGCGGCGCGACCGGCGATCGCTCTTTCGATCAAGCGTTTGACGGCGTCGGCCTCGGTCACCAGGCGAATGTGGAGATCGGCGCGGGCAAGGTCGGGGACGACGTTGGGTCGCGTTCCACCTTGAATCACGCCGATGTTGCACGTCGTCGGTCCGAGGAGCGGATCGGTGGGCCAGTTGATGCGGCGCACGTCTGCAAGCGCATCGAGGAGTTTTTCAATGGCCGATTCGCCCTGTTCCGGATAGGCCGAATGTGCTGCGCGTCCGACGGCTGTTAGGCGCACGTGGAGCGCACCCTTGGTGCCGAGGGCGAGTTTGTTGTCGGTCGGTTCGCCGTTGATCATGAAGCGACATTCTGATGCGAGCGGGTGGCGGTTGGCCTTCTGCGCGCCCAAGCTGCCGAGTTCTTCATCGACCGTCCACAGCAACCCGAGGCAACGAATCCCTTCGGCGCGCAGGCGTTCCGCCGCCGTCGCCTGCGCTGCGATGATGCCTTTGGCATCGCAAGCGCCGCGTCCGTAGATGCGTTGATCGTCTTCGCGCGATTCGATGAAGGGCGGAACCGTGTCCATGTGCGTGGAGAAGACGATACGCGGCGGAGCATCCGGCAGATGCGCGATGAGGTTGTTTCGCCTGTCGGCCACAGGTTGCAGCTCGACGCGCCATCCAAGCCCATCGAGATAATCGGCCAGAAAGAGGCCGACATCGTGCTCTTCGCCCGTCACCGACGGGATGTCGACCAACCTCCTTGTGAGCGTGACTGGATCCAGCACTCTCTCCATCACCTCTTCTCCGTTTGATCGGGCACGTCGAAGGTTTGACGCACAGCGGTCGTTTGCCTTTCTGCGAAGATCGCGCGATGGAGGCGCGCAACCGCTTCGCCAACTCGCGCTTCGTCGATGACAAACGTCAGATTGATGCTCGAAGCCCCTTGCGAGATGAGCGAGATGTTAATGTCTTGCAGCGCACCGAAGACGCGCGCCGCAACGCCAGGGGTGGTACGCAACTCTTCGCCGACGACGCAGATGATGGCCCGTTCAGGTTCAACCCGCACGGTGCCGAGCGATTCGAGTTCGCGGACGATCGGTTGAAGCGAGCGCGTATCATCGAGCGTCAGCGAGACGCTCACTTCGGATGTCGCAACCACGTCGACCACCGTGCGGTGGCGGTCAAAGACCTCGAAGAGCGCACGCAGAAAGCCGTACGCTCCGAGCATGCGCGCCGATATCACCTGCACGACGGTGATGCCGGTTTTGTGAGCGATGGCTTTGATGCGTTGGGCAGATGCTTCCGTTTCGGCGCAAATCAGCGTGCCCTCTTCCTCTGGACGACGTGAATTGCAGACGCGCACCGGAATGGCGCGTTCCACGGCTGGCTCGATCGTCTTCGGATGTAGGACCTTGGCACCGAAATAAGCTAGCTCGGCGGCCTCCGCATACGACAGGCGCGGAATGGTGCGCGCGTTCGGGACCAATCGCGGATCGGCTGTCATCACGCCCGTCACATCGGTCCAGATTTGAATTTCGCGCGCGTCGAGCGCCGCTCCGATGATCGCAGCTGAATAGTCGGAGCCGCCGCGTCCAAGCGTCGTGGTCCGCCCGGTCGCCGAGGTGGCGATGAAGCCGCCGAGAACGGGGATCAGCCCATTTTCGATCAAGGGGGACAGCTCCGCGCGCGTGTGCACGCGCGTTTCGGCCATCAGCGGTACGGCGTTGCCGTGCGATTCGTCCGTGACGATGCAACGGCGCGCATCGGCGTTGACAGCCGGCAGCCCGCGTGCGGCCAGAACATCGGCGAGCAATCTCGAAGAGAGCCTCTCGCCGTAGGCGACGAACTCATCTTGCAAGATCGGAAAGGGAAGCTCGCACGCGGCAGCGCGCAGCAGAAGTTTCTCCATCTCGGCACGTGCGTGATCGAGATGTTCGCGAAAAGATTCTTGGCTTCTTTGCGGAAGCAGCGTTTGCGCGACGACGAGGTGGCGCGCAAGGTGCGGTTCGATCGCCGCACGCGCGCCGTCGAGGTCGCTGTCCATCGCCCGGTTGAAACTTTGGATGAGAGCATCGGTGACTTTGCTCATCGCCGACACGATGACCACCGGATGCGCTGCTCGCGTGGTTTCAACGATGTCAGCGACGCGCGCGAAAGCTGCCGCATCTTCGACGGAAGTGCCGCCGAATTTCATCACGATGAGTTGGTCCATCTAATTCGACCGAGCGACTTTGTTGCTCTTCGCAAACGTCACGGCGCGCCTTTCGCAAAGGGCTTGGCCAAAGAGAAAGGCTCGCCAAACGAATCGCGCAAAATATAGCGCAAAAAGGGTTGGCAAAAGAAGTCTCCGACCGTTCGACGACTCCATCATCGGGAGACGTCAAGGCGATAAAGAGTTACCCCCCGTCCATCTCGCCCACTTAACCGCTCTCGATCCAACCCCTCACGCTCGTTACAGTAATTGTAGAGCCGCGCGCGCACATCTTTGCGAAAGCTCTCCGCCGTCGGATCAAAGCTGCATGCCAGTTGCCCCTTGCGCGACAAAGAGATCTCAGTCCCTGCCATCGTTGAACTGCAAAGCGACAGATCTTCGCTCAGACATCGCTGTCCGACCGCGAGGCTATGAGCTGTTGATCCTCCCTGTACAAGAAACATTAATGCTTTTAATGTCCGTTTAAATATTTCTCGCTTGACAACCGCGAGAGCGTTCAATTATATTCGCGCTTCCGCTAAGGAAGCGGACAAGCGTGATGCGTCACTTGTGGTTTTATTACTTCGCCTTTACATACCGCCTCTCAGCGAGGGAGGGCGGACGGGCGAAGCGCACGCGCGAGTAGCCAGCACGGCTAACAAACAGCGAGATTGAAGCGACGGCCAACCGCAACCTCCCGAAAAGGTTGCGGTTGGCTTTTTTGTCGGTCCGAAAAAGCGAGTGGAGGGAGACGAATGAGCACCATCGAAGATTGGCGGGCGGAGATCGATCGAATCGACAAGGAGTTGCTGCATCTGCTCAACGAGCGAGCGCGCATCGCTTTGGAGATCGGCGCGTTGAAGCGCACGACGGGCGCGCCGTTGTATGACGGCGCGCGCGAGCGGCAGGTCCTCGCGCACGTGCGTTGTGCCAACCGTGGTCCGCTCGATGATCGGGCAGTGATGAAGATTTTTCGCCGCATCATCGGCGAGACGCGGCGCGTAGCCATAGAGCATTTGACTGAAGTCGAGTTGAACGGACGCGCATGAAGATCGTGGGACAAGGTGCGCGCATCGCTTTTCAGGGCGAACGCGGAGCTTTCAGCGAGGAAGCGGCCATCGCGCTGCTCGGCGAGCCGATGGCGCTCGTTCCACGACCGACCTTTGAAGCCTTGTTTGCCAGCATCGAAGAAGGCGCAAGCGACTACGTGCTGGCTCCCATCGAAAACAGCTTGGCCGGTTCGGTCCATCGGACATATGACCTGCTGCTTGAAAGATCGCTCTATATCGTTGCCGAGACGGTGATTCCCATCGCGCATCATCTCATCGGTTGTCCGCAAGCGCGTTTCGAGGATGTCCGCACGGTGGAATCGCATCCGGTTGCGCTCGCGCAGTGCGAACGCTTCTTCGCCGCGCATCCGCACCTCAAGCGCATCGTGGCGGACGATACGGCAGGCAGCGTTCGACACATCGTCGAACTTGGGGATCCGACGCGCGCCGCCATCGCCGGGGCGCGCGCCGCCGAGGTCTATGGTGGACGCATCTTGCGCGAGCATCTCGAGGACCATCGGGAGAACTACACGCGCTTCGTGCTGTTAACGAACGCGCCCCGCATGGTGCCTGATGCCGATAAGCTGTCGCTGGTGCTGCGTTTGAAACACGAACCGGGAGCGCTCTACCGCGCGCTCGAACCGTTTGCGCGTCGGGCTATCAATCTGCTCAAGATCGAGAGTCGTCCCGTTGCTGGCCAGCCGTGGCAATACCGTTTCTATTTGGACTTGCAGGTGGAAATAGACGCGCCTGAGTTGAGCGCGGCGCTAGCGGATCTACGCGCGCGCGTCGATCAATTGCGCGTGCTCGGCTCTTACCGGGCAGCTCGTCTGTAGGGGAGAATTCATTTGGAGAGAGAAGCCATGATCATCGCGATGTCAATCGAGGCAACCGAAGAGGAGATTCAACACGTGATCGAGAGAGTGGAGGAATGCGGCTTCAAGGCGCACGTCAGTCGCGGCGCCGAGCGCGTCGTGATCGGCGCTGTTGGCAACAATCAGCGCCGTCACGAATTAGAGGCCCTGCGTGCGGCGCCCGGCGTCGAAGAGGTCGTGCCCATCGCGCACCCGTTCAAACTCGTCAGTTTGCAGTTCAAGCGCGAGCGGACGGTGGTGGAAGTCGCTGGCGTGCGCATTGGTGGTCCGGAAGCGGTCGTGATCGCTGGTCCATGTTCGGTCGAATCGCGCGAGCAGATCTTGCAAACGGCACGCGCAGTGCGTCATGCAGGCGCGCACATGCTGCGCGGCGGAGCCTACAAGCCACGCACTTCGCCATACGATTTTCAAGGTTTAGGGATCGAAGCGCTACGGCTGCTGACCGAAGCGCGAGCCGAAACAGGCTTGCCGGTGGTTACTGAAGTGATGAGCACGGAAGACGTAGAAACGGTGGCCGAGCACGCCGACGTGTTGCAGGTCGGCGCGCGCAACATGCAGAACTTCCCGCTGCTTCGACGGCTGGCCAAAACGCCGCGCCCCATCTTGCTTAAGCGCGGTCCGTCGGCGACCGTTAAAGAGTGGTTGTTGGCTGCCGAATATCTGCTCTCCGGCGGAAACGAGCGCGTCATCCTGTGCGAACGCGGGATCAAGACCTTCGAGACCGAGTTGAGAAACACTTTGGACTTGGCGGCGGTGGCTTTGGCAAAGGAGCTGTCGCACTTGCCGGTGATCGTCGATCCATCGCACGGCACGGGGCGCCGCAGCTTGATCGCAGCGGCTTCGCGCGCCGCGCTTGCCATCGGCAGCGATGGACTCATCGTAGAGGTCCACCCGTGCCCGGAAAGGGCGCTCTCCGACGGCCAGCAGTCGCTCGATCTGACGGAATTCTCGCGGATGATGCGTGATTTGACCGCGCCGTTGCCGAAGCTTGCGCCAAGTTTCGCGCTAGCCTGTTGAGTATGTGGAAGCGCGCTACGGTTGTTGGTTGTGGACTCATCGGCGCATCGTTTGCGCTCGCGCTGAAGCGGGCGGGCACGTGCGAGCGCATCGCTGGCTGGGATGTGTGCGCCGACGCGCTCGACGAAGCGCGTCGGCGCACGATCATCGACGAGGTGGACCAGTCATTCGCGCGCGGCGAAGTCTCCTCTTCGGATCTCATCTACCTCGCCATGCCGGTCGGTGAGATCATCCGTTTCTTGCGCGAGCACGGTCAACTAGTCCGTCGCGGCGCTCTGGTCACCGACGCTGGAAGCACCAAGGCAGAGATCTGCCGCGCGGCGCGCGCCCATCTGCCGAAAGGCCGTCTTTTCATTGGTGGGCACCCGGTGGCCGGAAGCCATCTGCGTGGCCTCGAACGCGCTCGAGCGGATCTTTTCGTCGGAGCTTGTTACGTGCTCGTGTGCGAGTCGCCGGAGACGGCGGAGGTCGAGCGGGCCTTTTCTTCTCTCAGCGCGTTGATCGAACAAATGGGGGCGCGTCTTCAAATCCTGACAGCCGATGAGCACGATCGCGTGTTCGCTTACACGAGTCACTTGCCGCAACTGCTCGCCAGCGCGCTTGCCACTACTGTCGAAGATCATCCGGCAGCGGAGCGACTCTTCGATCTGATCGGTCCCGGCTACCGTGACATGACGCGATTGGCGGCGAGCTCTTGGACCATTTGGCAAGACATACTTTCAACCAACGCTTTGAACATCACCGCGGCGCTCGATGATGTGATCGCCATACTCGATGCCGTGCGCCGCGAGCTGCGCGCCGACGACCGCAACGCGCTGCGGCAAACGGAGCGTCTTTTTCACCGTCGGATCGACCTTTCTGGCTAAGGCAGTGCGATCGCTTATCGTTTCGTTGATCAGCGCCACATCGCCTAGTTGCGGCGAGGCGTTCGATTTGTTGATTGAAAGCGCCAGTTGTCGGAACAGCGGTTTTGATGAACCATCGTTCGGTGTTACACTATTGGACGCGCTCAACGCCTTTTCCCGCGCGAAGAATTGAGGAGTTCAAGTGCCAGCAGATGCTCGCGGCGGCGCTCACCATCTTAATGGCGATCTTTCCGGCGCAAGCGCAACAAGCTGCGTCGAGCGTTGAACGCGACATCGCACGCGGCGTGGAGCTGCTGCAAAAGGGCGATCTCGAAGGTGCGCGCGCAGCGTATGAAAGCGCGCTGCAAAGGGCACCGCAGCGCGTGGAAGCCCTTTCCAACCTCGGCGTCGTCTATGCGCGGCTCGGTCGGTATGATCGAGCCATCAGTTTTTACAAACGCGCGCTGGAAATTGCGCCTGCGCAGCACGCCGTGCGTCTGAACTTGGGGATCGCCTATTTTCAGATGGAAGATTTCGCCGCCGCGCAACGCGAGCTGGCGCAGGTCGTCGCCGCGCAATCGGAAAATCATCAGGCGCGCGCGCTTCTCGGCCTGTGCCTTTATCAGTTGAATCGGCTGCCGGAAGCGATTCGCGAGCTGGAAACGGTCCATCGCGCGCGGCCCGATGATCTCGGCGTGTCCTACGCGCTGGCCCATGCCTACTTGAGCAACGATCAGATCACGCAAGCCGCTGAGTTGGTCGAGCGCGTCTTCAGTCGTTTGGATTCAGCCGAAGCCCACCTAGTCGTCGGCGCATTGCATCTAGCAGCCAAGGAGCTTCCCAAGGCGATCGACGAGCTTTCCGAGGCGAAGAAGCTTAACCCGCGCCTGCTGACCGTACATTCACAGCTCGGCAACGCTTATCTCTTCTCGGGCAACCGCGAGCAGGCGATCAAAGAGTATCTGGCCGAGCTCGAGATCAACCCGCGCGACTTCAACGCCAACGCGCGGCTCGGTTGGTTGCTTCGCGAAGACGGACGATTGGAGGAGGCGGCCAAGTATCTGCAAAAGGCGCTGGCGTTGCGCCCCGATGATGGCAGCATCCTCTACCAAATGGCCCAGTTAGCACAGGCCAAAGGCGATACGGAAGAAGCGGTGCGATTGCTCGAGCGCGTCGTCGGGAAGATGCCGAAATTCACGGCGGCGTACGTCTTGCTTGCGCGGCTCTACTACAAACTCAAGCGCACGGCGGATGCCGAGCGCGTGCGTGCTATCATCGACCAACTCAATGCCGAGCAACAGCGCAACCAGCCGACGCCGGAAAAGACCAGAGAGAATCCGCCGCGCTGACGCTCGCTGAGAGCGTGCGTCGTTGACTTGTTAGCAAGTCACATGGGCCATGTTGTCGCTGGTTTGAAGCCGTCGTTGCGGTGCGTTCTGGCCCTGCCAAATCGGCCTGTTGGTCGCGCCGTTGTTCGACGAGGTCAACGAAAGGCGAGTCTACAATCCCGCCGGGGAAGCGGATCGCTTACTAGACGGGCAAGGTTTATCGCGGCGGAGAATGGCACCGCATCGCCGTCGGTTCCATCCCGATCGCTCTGCTCATCAGGGATCATCACGCGATCCCGCATCTCAAGGTCGCGCAAAGCCCAGCGGGGATGGATTGGAGCGCGATCGAGCTTCGCGTCTTCAGCAGCGATGGGCAACCGGCTATAGGTCTCGTCGCTCTTCCCGACTGCGAGGTGAAAGAGTTAGAATTGGAGCCCATCTCGGGCGGGTTCAGGTCGCGAAACGATCCCCTTGGTGGGCGCGTCCGATGGCCCATCGAACGGTTCGCAGGGCGTTGAGACCGCGCGCTTCATTCGGGCGAGAAAAAGCATGCTACGCACAAGGGCTGTTCTGTCGTGCGCGGCGCGGGGAACTTAGATCAATCTAAAGACCTTCGGGCAAAAAGCATGTTACGCACAACGGCTATTCTGCTTCAAATTGCACTCGCGCTCGTGCCGTGCTTTGGTTGGCAAGAGAAACAAACAAGCGCCTCCAACGCGCGCGTCACCTTTGTCGAAGTGCCGCCGCAAAAGAGCGGCATCTCTTGGGTGCATGACAATGCGCGCTCGCCCGAACGCTACTTGCCAGAAACGGTGGGCGGCGGCGGCATCTTCTTCGATTTCGACAACGACGGCTGGCTAGATATCTTTCTGGTCAACAGCGGTCCGGCGGATTTCTTCACGCCGTCGAAACCGCTCAAAAACGCTCTCTACCGCAACAACCACGACGGCACCTTCACGGACGTCGCCGAGAAAGCGGGCGTCGCCAACAGCAAGTATTTCGGCATGGGCGCGGCGGCGGGCGATTACGATGGCGATGGTTGGATGGACCTTTACGTCACCGCTTACGGGCGCAATACGCTTTATCACAACAACGGCGATGGAACTTTCACGGACGTTACTGAAAAGGCCGGCGTCGCTGCTCCGGGCTGGTCCACCTGCGCCGTTTGGTTCGACTATAACAACGACGGCAAGCTCGATCTGTTCGTTTCAAGTTTCGTCCTTTACAACAAAGAGATGAGTTGCGGCGACAACCGTTTGGGACGACGCTACTATTGCATCCCGCGCGTTTTCAAGCCTCGACCGAGCTTCCTCTTCCGCAACAATGGCGATGGGACCTTTACGGACGTAAGCCGCGAATCCGGCATCGCCAACGCCCTTGGCAAGTCTTTCGGCGTCGTCGCCACCGACATCAACAACGACGGTTGGATGGATCTGTTCGTCGCCAACGACACGGTGGCGAACTTCCTGTTCTTGAACAAAGGCAACGGCAAGTTCGATGAGATCGGTCTGGCGGCGGGCGTCGCCTACAGCGAAGCGGGGACGCCGCGCTCCGGCATGGGCGTTGATGCGGCGGATTACGATGGCGATGGATGGCAAGATCTATTCGTTGCCAACATCGATCAAGAGCTTTTCAGTCTTTACCACAATCAGAAAGATTTGACCTTTCTCGATGAACCAGGCGAGATCTCGCAAGCTGTGCGCCTTCTGAGCGGTTGGGGTTTGAAGTTCTTCGACTACGACAACGATGGCGATGTGGACCTGTTTCTCGCCAACGGTCATCCAGACGACATGGTCGAGTCGCTTACTCCGGTCGTCAAATATGAGGAGCCGCTCTTGATGTTCGAGAACGTCGGCGGGGTATTTAAAAACGTCAGCGCGCAATCGGGCGAAGTCTTCAAGAGGGATTACCCGGCACGCGGCCTGTCGGTCGGCGATTACGATAACGATGGCGATCTCGACGTGCTGGTCGTCAACAACGGGCAAGCGCCTTTGTTGTTGCGCAACGAAGGCGGAAACAAGAACAACTGGCTCGGCTTGCAGCTCGTTGGGACCAAGAGCAACCCGATGGCCATCGGCGCGACCATCACATGGCAGGCTGGCGGCACAAAGCGAAGTCGGCTGCGCACCAATGGCGGCAGCTATTTGGCTTCGCACGATCCGCGTGAGCTGCTCGGCCTCGGCTCAGCCGCCAAAGTGGATCTGTTGGAGATCCGCTGGCCGAGCGGCAAGGTCGAAAAGTTCGAGAACTTGACGGCAAACAGGTACATCAAGATCGTCGAGGGCGAGGGGATCGCTAAAAAGTAAGCTCGCTTGAGCGTACGGCGCGATGCGGCTGGTGTCGTTGTCGGGGAGCGAAAGATGCGCTACGCACAAAGGTCGAGAACAAAAAACATTTGTCTAGTCGGGCTCATCTGCGGCGTTTTCGCGTTTGCGCTCCCGATCTGTGCGCAGCGGCGAACTGGCGCAGGGCGACCCGGCTCGTTTGAGACGTTGGCCAAACGAGCGGACGAAGCGCGCGCGGTAAACCGGCTCGATGACGCCATTGAACTTTATCGGCAGGCGCTCGCGTTGCGTCCGCGCTGGGGCGAGGGGTGGTGGTATTTGGCGACGTTGCTCTACGAGCGGGACCGGTATGCGGAAGCAGCGCGAGCCTTCCAAAAAGCTGCCGAGCTTCAGCCCAAAGCTGGCGCGCCGTGGGCGCTGTTGGGGCTGTGCGAATTCCAACTCGGGCGTTACGACGAAGCTTTGCTCCACATCCAACGCGGTCGCCAACTGGGCCTCGTCAACAACCCCGAACTGATCCGCGTCCTTCGTTACCACGAAGCCTTGTTGTTGCTGTTGAAAGGAGATTTTGAGACGGCACAGCAAAATCTGGGCGCACTCGCTTACGACGGCGTGAGCAGCGAGGATTTGATCCTCGCGCTTGGACTCGCCATTTTGCGCATCCCCGCGCTGCCGCGTCAGATCCCGCCTAATTCCGAAGAGCACGAATTGATCAGGCGCGCTGGTTGGGCTGAACTACAGGCGGCGCAGCGTAATTTCACCGATGCGCACCGCGAGTATGCAAGGCTTGCGGCGGACTATGGAAAAGCGCCCAACGTGCAGTATGCCTACGGCCGCTATTTGCTTTCGCGGCGCGATGACGAAGGGGCTTTGGCCGCCTTCCAGCGCGAGATCGAGAACTCGCCGGAAAACGCGCTCGCGCGATTGCAGATCGCCTACATCAAGCTGCGAAACAAAGAGGCCGCTGCCGGTTTGAAGTTCGCCGAAGAGGCCATCAGGCTCTACCCTCGTTCGCCGCTTGGACATTACCTATTGGGCCGATTGCTGCTCGATGTCGGACAAGTGGCGCGCGCCATCGAGGAACTGGAAGTAGCGCGCAATCTCGCGCCGGAAGAGCCGCGCATCCATTTCGCGCTTGCGCGGGCTTACGCGCGCGCAAATCGCAAGGCGGATGCTGAGCGCGCGCGTGAAACCTTCGTGCTTTTGAACAAAAAGGCCGAAGAAGCGGCCAATCGCGGGCTGAATCGCGGCGAGGTCATTCAAGATGAAAAGACCGATTCGAACGCGCCACGTTGATGGGCGGCGTTCGAAGGGGCTGTCGCGCGTCTTTCGGAGAGATTAAACGGCGGACAGGCTCAAGTCTCTCCAACGCTGCCATCTCAAACAAGCGTCGTTTTCGGAGAGATGAATTCGACGGTGGACAAGCTCAAGTTGAGCGTCGTGGTCCTGTTCATCATGGCGACCGGCATATGGTTCGGCTCGCCGCTCTTGACGCGCGGCCAAGGCCAGATGATGTCGATGACGCGGGTTGGGGCGCTTCCGTGGCGTTCGAATAAACCGTTCACAGAAGCCGGTTACGTTGGCAATCGAGCCTGCGCTGAGTGTCACGCCAAAGAGTTCGAGACCTACCATCACACCGCGATGGCACGCGCGCTGCAAATGCCGATTGACAGCGACGTGCTGCGCGCGCGTCAGCGTTTGACATTTCGCATCGGGCCGTACCGTTACGAGATAGTCCGTCGCGGCGAAGAGAGCATTTACACGGTGAGCGATGGGAACAAGTCGATATCGGTTCCGATCCGCTACTCGTTCGGCCAAGGCAAAGCTGGTCAGACCTACCTCCTGCAATACAATGGCGCCTTCTACGAAAGCCGCGTCAGTTACTACCGCGAGATAGACGGCCTTGATTTCACCATCGGTTACCAGCGCACAGTGCCCGCTTCTTTGGAGGACGCTTTAGGGCGCGCCGTCAGCATGGACGAAGCGCGCAGCTGCTTTGGGTGTCATGCGACGGCGGCAGTGGCGGGCAGGAGCTTGCAACTAGAGCACCTGATGCCGGGCGTCGGTTGCGAGGCTTGTCATGGACCTGGGCGCGATCACATCCTCGCCGCCGAGGCTGGACGATTCAACGATCTACAGATCTTCAATCCGAAAAAGCTGAGCGCCGATGCTTTGACGCAAGAGTTCTGCGGCTCTTGTCACCGCAGCGCCGAAGACGTCCTTTCGCTGCCGCAACAGGGCGGCATAAACAACGTGCGTTTTCAACCTTACCGCATCTTTACGAGCCGCGGCCACGATCCGAACGACCCGCGTTTAAGCTGCACGGCCTGCCACAACCCGCATGAGCATCTGCAGCAGGAAGCTGCTTTTTACGATGCCAAGTGCACCGTTTGCCACCGCTCGATGGCGAGCTTGCGTTCGCCTGCGCTCGCCCGAACGGAGATCGAACAAGGACGCACGGCCAAGGCTTGTCCGGTGAAGGCTCAAGACTGCGTCAGTTGCCACATGCCAAGAGTTGAACTTCCAGGCGCGCACTTCAGGTTCACAGATCACCGCATACGCGTCGCCAGAGAAGGCGAACCGTTTCCAAGATGAGCTTGCACGCATCTCGGACAGCAAGCCCATTTCGGCAGGTTTCAACGCTATGACGTTCTCCCTCGAATGAAGCGCGGGGCATCCCCGGCGCGTCAAGCTGCCGGAGATAGAGGGTGCGTGGACCGTGTGCCACTCCAACCGGACGGCGCACGACCACGCGCCGCTCGCCACATCCCCACTACTGCCTTTGACGGACACAGCGTGTCCCCCATTAAGTATCTCCATACTAAGTTTGCGCGATTTCGATGGCCCCAAGTAGCTTGAGTGCGGCGTTCAGAGCGTCGAGGAGTTGGGATCGGGAGTTGTAGCAACGCCTGGGAAGAAGAAAGCCCTTGAGCCGCTTCCAGACCGTCTCAATGCGGTTGAAGTGGG
>NZ_PSLQ01000111.1:0-4642 GCF_040289685.1 Pyrinomonas sp. | reverse complement strand
CATACCCTCTTCCACTGGTGGCCTGTGTTTAAGGAATCAGCATGAAAGGGTATGACAACCCAATTCATTGAGGGACGCCTGCGCGCTCCCGCCCACGACGTCAAAGGCGTCCCTGTCGCGGAAAATTTCCTCGACCGGTTGAACATCCACTCGCTCGATGGTTACGACCTCCGCGCCCAAACGCTCGCCCTCGTCCGTGAGCACATGCGCCCAGGCCAATTTTACGAAGAGCGCGCACGCATCTCGGACGGTGCCTTCCGCCGTTTGGCTCAACGGTGCGAACTCGAACTCCTTTACTGCCTGGTTCTCGCTGATGTGCTCGGATGCGGCGGAATCGAAACCCCACTTCAGTGCACGGCTGCAACCGCGGCGGCTGAATGGTTCATCAAGCGCGCCCGCGAATTGAACGTCGAGCGCAAAGCGCCGGAACCCATTTTGATGGGTCGCCATCTGATCGAAATGGGCTTTCGGCCTTCGCCCCTTTTCGGTCGCGTTCTTCGAGCGGTTTACGACATGCAGCTCGACGGGCGCGTCACCAATCTCGAGGAAGCCATGCGTGCTGCACGCGACCTGTTCGCGCGCTTGGAGGCTGAAGGGCTTGGCTTGAAGGCACGCGACGCGCGTTGATCCGCCGTGAAAACGCCCCAAACATTTTCCCATCGCCGCCCCTGCAAATAGCACGACGCGCGCGGAGCTTTTTGCGCGCTTTGGCGCGGAGTCCGACTTAAGATAAGATTCTTGCGGTGAGGACAGCGAACCTTCGACACCAAAGGAAGACTCCACAATGATCGATTTTGAATTGACTGAAGATCACAAGGCGATTCAACGGATGGTGCGCGAATTCGCCGCGCGCGAAGTGGCACCGTACATCAAAGAGTGGGATGAAAAGCAGCACTTTGAGCGTTCGGTGCTCGACAAGATGGCGGCGCTCGGTCTTCTCGGCATCTGCATTCCAGAAGAGTACGGTGGCGCTGGTTTCGATTACATCTCTCTTGGATTGGCGTGCGAAGAGCTGGAAGCGATCGACACTTTCTTGCGCGTGATCATGAGCGTGCACGTCGGGCTGAATTCGATGACGCTGCTCACATGGGGCACAGAGGAGCAAAAGCGAAAATACCTTGTGCCGCAAGCGCGCGGTGAGAAGATCGCCACCTACGGATTGACCGAACCCGGCGCCGGGTCGGACGTTGTCGGCATACGTTCAACTGCGCGGCGCGAAGGCGACGAATACGTTCTAAATGGCGAGAAGATGTGGATCAGTCTAGCCGATGTCGCCGACCATTTCCTCTTCTTCTGCTGGACCGATGAGGCGAAGCGGCGGCAGCGCGATCATTCAGGGATTTCGTGCTTCATCGTCGAGCGCGGGATGAAAGGCTTCTCTTCCGGCACGATCCACGGCAAGATGGGCATTCGCGCGGGCAATACGGGCTACTTCTCTTTGCAAGATGTCCGCGTACCGAAAGAGAACCTTTTGGGCGAAGAGGGCGAAGGGTTCAAGATCGCTATGTTCGCCCTCGAACAAGGGCGCTACACGGTCGCCGCTGGGGCGACCGGCGTGATCCGCGCGTGCCGCGATGCCTCGATCGCTTACGCTCTCGAACGCGAAACCTTCGGCACCAAGATCGCCAACCATCAACTCGTCAAGGAGAAGATCGCCGAGATGGAAGCTGATTACCAAATGTGCCGCTTGCTCTACTTGCGCGCCGGGTGGATGAAAAACATCGGCCTTCCAAATGCTCGCGCGACCAGCTTGGCCAAGTGGCAAGCGACCGTGCGCAGCGAGAAAGCGGCTTCGATGGCGATCGAAGTGCACGGCGCAAACGGCTATTCGAATGACTATCCGGTCGAGCGCTACTTCCGCAATTGCAAAGCGGCAGTGATCTACGAAGGGACGCGCGACATACATACGTTGATGCAAGCCGATTGGGCGCTCGGTTTGAAGCAAGAAAAAGCGGCGCGCAGACAACTGCCGCCCTATCGCGCTGCCGATGCGCGTCAAGCTATTGCGGCCGATTAACAGAAGCGAGAAGGAATTTCACCACTGGCAAATAAAGGGAGCTTGAGCCGCTCAAGCTCCCTTTGAATTTTCAGCGCACAGACGGATGAGTTCAGTTGGGCAAAACGACGCCGCGTGAGTCGTAGTCTTTCTGCACTGAGCTGCCCGGAAAGCCAAGCGTCGTCATGCTCGGCGCGATCTGCTGCTCCAAGCAGAGCAGCGTGTAGGTCTCGCTGCCGATGGTGCGTTGCGTTCTGCAGACGAGGTCTGTCGGGGCGCTGACGATCTTGCCGAATTGCGTCGAGTAGGATCGTCCCGTTGGGTGAGATCGAAACGCATTCCAAGCCAGCTCTATGCGTCGCGTGTCGTTCAACAATCCAGTGGGAAGCCAAGTGTTGATCGCGCCGAGATCGGGTTGCCCGATTGTCCTTGCGTCGCCCCGTGATAGTGCTGCGGCTTGACGTTGAAGCCCAAGTCCAACCCCCACGCAGGCGCGCCCGCTCGGCTGCACCACGGTGCGTGGATCACACCGGAAGAAAACTTTGTTCCCTGAATTTTGGGCAGCGTACCAGAAGAAGATTCGTTCGCGTTGTCAATGACAGTCACGCGAAGATCTACGCGGTCGAAGCAAGGCAGAAGTAGCAAGGGAAGCTTTGTTCACGAGCGCACCAATGGGTTTCAAACGCACTGGCGGCGCGCTACAAATTCCACGCGCGCTCTGGTAGTATGACGGCGCTCTTTCTTCGAGCGCGGACGAGGAGACCGAAAGAACATGGGGACGGAAATTCATTCCGAGCAGTTGTCTTTGGACTTCCTGCGAGTGTGCGAAGCGGCAGCCATCGCAGCAGCGCGTACCATGGGCAAGGGCGACCGGCGATATTCCGATCAGGTCGCCGTCGAAGCGATGCGCAAAGTGCTCGATACAGTGCCGATGCGCGGGCGCATCGTGATCGGCGAGGGCGAGCGCGATGAGGCGCCCATGCTTTACATCGGAGAAGAGGTCGGACTCGGTGCGCGAACGCATCGCCAGAACGATTACCCGGAAGTGGACATCGCCGTCGATCCGTTGGAGGGAACGAACCTTTGCGCGCTCGGGGCGAACAACGCCATTTCAGTGATCGCCGCTGCCGAACGGGGCGGACTGTTGAACGCGCCGGACATTTACATGGACAAGATCGTCGTCGGTCCGAGTTCGCGCGGAGCGGTAGATATAGATGCGCCGGTGAAGGACAATTTAGAGAAGATCGCGCAGCGCTTGGGACGCGATGTGGAAGACCTGACCGTGATCGTGTTGGACCGGCCGCGCCACAAGAAGTTGATCGAGGAGATTCGCGCCGCGGGCGCGCGCATACGCTTGATCTCAGATGGTGACCTGTCGGCAGGCATCTCAGCGGCGGTCGCCGGAACGAACATACATGCGCTGATGGGCATTGGCGGCGCGCCGGAAGGCGTGTTGACAGCTGCGGCGATGAAATGCTTAAACGGTGAGATCCAAGCGCGCTTGGTCTTCGATCCAGAACGCTTGGGAGTGGATCGGCACAAGGTGCCGCCAGCGGAGAAAGTGATCGCGCGCTTGCATGAGATGGGGATCGATGACCCGAACAAAGTCTACTACACGGACGATCTTGCGCCCGGCAAGAAGATCATCTTCGCAGCAACGGGCGTGACGGATGGCGCGTTGTTGCGCGGCGTTCGTTTCTTCGGTGCTGGGAAGAGGACCCACTCGCTCGTGATGACGACCGAGACGCGCCAGATACGCTTCATCGACACGGTGCACATCGAAGGCGGGCCGAGTACGGTGATCCGGTTTTAACGCGAGCGGATTTCGCCGCAGGCGTAAGGATCGCCTCCGAACGAAGGGGCACGTCGAAGAGAAGCTTTCTGCACCTCGGTTCGAGAGGAAGATGAGAAACTCTCTGCGCGATGTTCACTACCCGCGCATCACGGAAGCGTCGAAGATCAGCGGCGCGAAGAGAAACCCTCTGCAAGATTTTCCCTGAAGATTCCATTCCCAACGCAAAAACCTTCCCACCGAGGGCGATTCAATGGTATAGAGAAGCGAGTGGGTTTATGAAGTTGCGCGGGAGCAGGGCACGCGATTTGGGCGCTTGGGCGGCAGTGGTCGCCAGCGCAGCCTTGCTCTCGGTTTTGATCATCGGCGCTCCGTGGCTGGCACGGCGCGGAAACACGCTGCTTGCAGAAAGCTTACGGCACGCTTTCTCCGTCGTTTGCCATCAACGTCCCGAGCGTTCGTTCTACCTTTGGGGGTATCCGCTGGCAGTGTGCGCACGTTGCACGGGGATCTATCTCGGCGCGTTTTGCGGCGCGCTCATTTACCCGTTGTTGCGCTCGTTGCGCGACCGGACCTCTCCCGCGCGGCGCTGGCTTATCCTCAGTGCCGTCCCACTGGCGCTTGATTGGGGTCTCGGATTCTCACACGTTCTGGAGAATAGTTCATTTTCGCGTTGCGCGACCGGTCTTTTGTTCGGTTTCGCGTTGGCTTTCTACGTCGTTCCGGGATTGCTCGATCTCCGTTTCACAATGGAAACAATTCGGCAGATGAGAGCGGATCAGTCGCAAGGCGCGCACACTCTTTAGAAAAACGGGGGAGCGCGAGGGGGCTGTCATCCCCCTCAATTCATTGAG
>NZ_PSLQ01000042.1:12756-30846 GCF_040289685.1 Pyrinomonas sp. | reverse complement strand
TTAGTTCTTGCGGGCTTTCTCTCTCAACAGCTTGATGACTTGACGGATCTTTTGCGCATCTAGAGCGTCGGGCTCGTACTTGAGGAATCGTTCCAATTCATCAGCGGCTTCGTTATATCTTTTCTGTTCGTTGTAAAGTCGCGCCAATTGCCAGTGAACTTCAGCGGATCGCCCTTGAAATAGTCTGTTGGCTTGGTTTAGCGCCTCTTCGGCTTGTGGCAGTCGTCCCAATCTGGCCAATGCTTTGCCGAGCCACAGGTGAGCCTCGCCCGATTCTCGCGACAAACTCGTCGCCTGACGGAGACTTCGGGCGGCCTCCTCGAAGCGATTGAGCCTGTACTGCGCGATGCCTAGACCAAAATTGCTGGTAAAGCTCTTCGGATTGACTTCGACCGCTTTCGCCAGCAGGATGAAAGCCGCTTCATTGTATCCGCGCAAGAGGTATTCGTTGCCTAGCCGGTCAAGCGCCAAGTGGTAAGAGGGAAAGATCTCCAGCGATCTTTTGATGTTTTCAAATCCTTCCTTGTCTCGCTTCTCTTTGAGCGCTTGAACCCCCGCTTCGTACAGCTTTTTAGCCTCATCCGGGACTTCTTGAGCGAAGACCGTTCCTGCTATGGCTGGCACGCTGTTGCGGGAGCTCTTGCGTTTCAAATGGAAATCCAAGTACAAGCTTGATGCTCCGCTGCCCGGCACGACGGAGACGTTGACGATGGTCGCCTCTTGAACTTGTTCTTCATAGTCAGTCCCGTAGGGAAGGACTTTCACCTTGTAATATCCTTCGGGCAGACCGCTGAAAACATAGCGCCCGGCGCCATTGGTTTTGGTTTGCGCCACGGTCCGGTACATTTCGTCCATCAATTCGACGTACACGTCAGCTACTGGACGGCGCGCTTCGCCATACACGATTCCCGAGATGCTGTTCTTGCCTTGCACCAATGTTCCAGCGGAAACTGACCCCGCTTGCATGGCGAGGGTGAAAAAGAGGGCGAAGAGAAGCGTTGAAAGCAGGCGCGCACGTTCGATCATCACAGGAGTCCTCCGTTGATGAAGCACCTTTTGCCGGAGTCACGTTTGGCGCTGGTTAGCCGAAACAGCGTCTGTCTGCGACGATTTTAGCACGCTTCGCGGCCTTTTGTACTTGGAAAATTTGCAAAGGCGTCGGGATGGCAGAATGTTGCGCGCGCGCTCTGCGACCTCTTGGAGCTCGAAGAAGGGGCCGCAGCGCCTGTTAACGATAGGTGCAGCAAGACCTAGAGCGATCGTTCGCGTTCGGGACCGCGCAGCAGTTCGGACGCGCCAGCGCAATCGGTAGCGCGTAAACGCTCTTTGTCGGTGGACCGCATGTTTCGGTTTATCCTCATGAGGGGATCCGCACAGCACGCCGATTGGTTCGATTTTTGCCTTTTTGCACGAGTGTCGCGTCGTGAGGAGATCGCTTCTGTTAGTTTTGGTTTACCTTGAGCCGTGAGGTACTATTGCTTATTACGACGCTGCCGGAAAGTCCGTTGATTTCCGACTGGTCTTCAAATGAAAAATTCGAGCAAGAATGCCAGTATGTCCACCGAAACGCCATTGGATCTGAAAAAGACCGTCAATCTGCCGCGCACGCGATTTGCGCAACAGGCCAATCTCGTGCAATCGGAACCGGCGCGGTTGAAAAAATGGGCCGAGATGGACCTTTACGAGATGATTCGGCGCGCGCGTCATGGGCGCCCCAAATTCATCTTGCATGATGGCCCGCCATATGCGAACGCCGATATTCACATCGGCACGGCGATGAACAAGATACTCAAAGACTTCGTCGTCAAATCGCGCACCATGATGGGGTACGACGCGCCGTTCGTCCCCGGCTACGATTGTCACGGATTGCCGATCGAGCTTTACGTCGATCGCAAGTTGGGCGAGAAGAAGGCGCAGATGAGCGCTGTCGCCTTCCGGCGGGCCTGTCGTGAGCACGCTTCCAATGCGCTCCGCCGCCAAACGCGCGACTTTCAACGCTTAGGCGTGTTCGGCGAATGGTCTAGCCCCTACTTGACTATGTCGAACGAGTACGAGGCAGAGACGGCGCGACTCTTCGCGCGCTTCGTCGAGCGCGGTTTCGTCTATCGCGGCGCGCGGCCCGTTTACTGGTGCATTCACGATCAGACGGCGCTTGCTGAAGCCGAGGTCGAATACCGCGAACACACGAGCCCTTCGATCTACGTTAAATTCCCTTTCGCCGACGATCCGGCGAAGATCGCGCCGGAGCTTGCTGGACGTAAGGTCTTCTTCCTCATTTGGACGACGACGCCGTGGACTTTGCCCGCCAACTTGGGGATCGCTGTCAATCCGTTGTTTGAATATGCGGCGGTCGAATATGGCGATGAGGTTTACATCGTCGCCAGCGATCTCGTCGAGACGGTGGTCGAGAAATGTCGTCTTGAAGGCGCGCGTGTGATCGCGCGTTTCCCCGGCGAAAAGCTGGACCGCTTGGAGTGTCGCCACCCGTGGATTGACCGTCGCTCGCTCGTGATGCTCGGCGAGCACGTGACCTTGGGCGGTGAAGCGGACGCCGAAACGGAACTCGACGTGCGCGAGGCGCGCGATAAGAAGGTGACGGGCAAAGCGGGCACGGGGTTGGTGCACACGGCGCCCGGTCACGGTCACGATGACTTCGTCATCGGCGGGCGCTACGGTTTAGCGGTCTATTGCCCGGTGGACACGGCCGGACGGTTCACTGCCGAGATCGAGCGCTTTGCAGGCGAGCGCGTCTTCGATGCCAACCCGAGGATCGTCGATCTGTTGCGCGAGCGCGGCATGCTCCTGTTCAGCGAGCGATACGAGCACCGGTATCCGCATTGCTGGCGGTGCCACAATCCCGTGATCTTTCGCGCTACGCCGCAGTGGTTCATCTCGCTCGACCAGCGCGCGCGCGATGAGGGGGGCGCCTCGCTGCGCGAGATGGCGCTGCGCGAAATCGAGCGCGTCGAATGGATCCCCGAATGGGGACGCGAGCGGATGCGCAACACCGTCGGCGGGCGACCAGATTGGTGCGTGTCGCGCCAGCGTCTGTGGGGCGTGCCGATTCCGGCCTTCTATTGCAACGCTTGCGGCGAGACGGTCGCTTCGCCCGAGATCATGCGTCATGTCGCTGAGATCTTCGAGCGCGAATCAGCCGACGCTTGGTATGCGCGCGAGGCGAAGGAGTTGCTGCCGGAAGGTTTCGTCTGTCCGAGGTGTGGCGCTGACGATTGGTCCAAAGAGTCCGACATCTTGGACGTCTGGTTCGACAGCGGCTCTTCGTCAGTGGCGGTGCTTGAAAAACGTCCTGAGTTGCGTTGGCCTGCGGACGTTTATCTCGAAGGCGGGGACCAATTTCGCGGCTGGTTCAATTCATCATTGATGGTCGCGTTGGCGGCGCACGATGCCGCCCCTTACCGCGCGGTCATCACGCACGGATGGGTCGTTGATGGCGAAGGGCGCGCGATGCACAAATCTTTGGGCAACGCGATCTCACCCAACGAAGTCATTCAACAGTCGGGCGCCGAAATCTTGCGATTGTGGACCGCCTCGTCCGATTATCACGAAGACATGCGCTGCTCGCCGGAGATCTTGCAGCGCGTGGCTGAAGCCTACCGCAAGATTCGCAACACGGCGCGGTTTGCGCTCGGCAACCTTCACGAGTTCGATCCGCCGCGCGACGCGGTTCCGTTCGAAATGATGGAGGAGATCGACCGTTGGGTGCTGGCCGAGTTAAACCGCGTGACCGCGCGCACGCTCGAGGCTTACGAAAGGTACGAGTTTCACGCCGTCTATCACACGCTTCATCAGTTCTGTACGGTGACACTTTCGGCCATCTACTTCGACATCATCAAGGATCGGCTCTACACCTTCGCGCCGCGCAATCCGGCCCGACGGTCGGCGCAAACGGCGCTCTTCCGCCTTGCGGACGCGCTGGCGCGGCTCATCGCGCCGATCCTCGTCTTCACGGCGGACGAGATCTGGGAGAACCTCCCTTCGGAAGGCGAAAGAGCGCCGTCGGTCCATTTGGCCGAGTTTCCGCGCATCGAACGGATGGCGGATGAAGCGGCTTTGTTGCGGGAGTGGGAGCGTTTGTTCGACGTGCGCGACGAGGTTCTGCGCGCGCTCGAAGAAGCGCGTCAATCGAAGATGATCGGCGCTTCGTTGGAAGCGCGCGTGGTGCTCGAAGCTGGCGGCGAGCTTTACAAATTGCTTGAACGCCACCGCGACCAACTGCGTTACATCTTCATCGTCTCACAGGTCGAATTGCAGCCGGGCGACGATGGCACGTTGCGCGTGCACGTTGCGCGCGCTGAAGGGCGGAAGTGCGAGCGATGTTGGAACTATTCGCCGCACGTCGGAGAATCGGAGCGTTATCCAACCGTGTGTGAACGGTGCGTTCGAGCGTTGGCCGAGATCGAGCGGGAGGCTCAAGTAGGGTGAAAAGGGGAGCAGCGTTGTGGCGGTTGGCTTATTTGCTCGCCGCCGGTGGGGTCTTCCTCGTTGATCAGATGAGCAAGGCGTGGGCGGCGCGCGCGCTTCGCTTCGGCTCCGATCGCATCATCGTGCCGGGCTTGCTCAACTTCTCTTATGCCGAAAACCGCGGCATCGCCTTCGGGCAACTGCAAGAAGGCGGTCCTTTCGGGCACTGGTTCTTGGTCGCGCTGGCAGGGCTTGCGGCCTTGTTCGTCCTCCTCTACTTCTTTCGCACGCCGCGCTCGGATGATCGCGTGCTCGGCGCTTGTGCTCTTTTGCTCGCTGGCATCTTCGGCAATCTGTTCGATCGCGTGCGGCTCGGCTTTGTCATCGACTTCATCGATCTTCACGTCAGCAACCACCATTGGCCGACTTTCAACATCGCCGATGCGAGCATCTGCATTGGAGCTGCGTTGCTCGCGCTCGATATCTTCCGCAAAGAAGGCGGGGCGAGAAGAGAAGTTGGAAACGGAAATCGCTAGCAGAGGAAGAGGCTTGATGGACGCGGGAACTGCCGAGGCGATCGTCCGAACGCTTTCGGCAAACGATGCTAGGCGAGGACGCTTTGGGTGCGGCGATTTCTCAGTCGAAGGGGCATCAACTGGCCACGTCAGCGCGTCAAAGAGTCGAGCGCCACGAAGATCGCAAAGGGTGTCGTGATGTATCCGGAACTCGTTCGCATCGGTGACTTCCCGATCAACACGTATGGCTTGCTGTTGGCAGTCGCCTTTCTCGTCGCTCTTTACGTCGCCGCACGCCTTGCCGAGCGCGATGGCCTGCCTCGCGAACGCATCTACGATCTCGGCTTGTGGATGTTGCTTGCGGCCATCGTCGGCTCGAAAATCCTGATGCTGTGGACCGAACCGGCCTACAGAGAGGATCCTTGGCACCTTTTCTCGCTCGATTTCTTACGTTCGGGCGGCGTCTTCTACGGCGGGTTTATCGCCGCAGTGCTGGCCGGGTACTGGCTCGTGCGACGCTACGGATTGCCATGGTGGAAGACGGCGGATGCTTTCGCCCCTGCCATCGCGCTTGGCCAAGCCATAGGCAGACAGGGATGTTTCGCCGCCGGTTGCTGTTGGGGGAAACCGACGGCGTTGCCGTGGGGCGTGCGCTTCACCGAACGGGCACACGAATTGACGGGCGTTCCGACGGACGTGTACCTTCACCCCACGCAGCTCTACGAATCTCTCGCGACGCTGGTGCTCTTCCTGCTCCTCTTGTGGCGCCATCGCCACAAACGCTTCGATGGAGAGGTCATCTTGCTCTACGCGGTGCTTTATGCAGCCATCAGGTTCGTGGTCGAGTTCCTCCGCGATGATCCGCGGGGCGACATCGCGGGGTTGACGACGTTGACCGGACTATCGACTTCGCAGCTCATCAGCCTAATGGTTGGCGTCGGCGCCCTCGCGCTCTTCTGGCGCCGTCGCGAGAGTTTGAAAGGAGTTTAGGGGTTGGATCGCGAGCGATGCGGGAGCACGAAGCCGATCCCAAGCTGGAAGATGAAGCGGCGGCTCTCGACGTAGAGATGCGCTCGTTCATCGTCGGCGAAGAGGACCAAGGAAAGCGGCTCGACGTTTTTCTCGCCGCACGCATTGCCGATTGGAGTCGCGCTTCGATCAAGCGCGTGATCGAGGCTGGCGAGGCGTTGGTGGATGGGCGAGAGGTCAAACCAGCGTATCGGCTGCGCGTTGGGGAGCGGGTCGAGATCGAGCTTTCCGAAATCCGTCCCACCAATCTTCAGCCGGAGCAGATCCCTCTCGACATCGTTTACGAAGATGACGTGCTGGTCGTCATCAACAAGCCCGCCGGTCTGGTCGTACATCCCGGCGCGGGCGTGCATTCGGGGACGCTCGCCAATGCGCTCGCTTACCATTTCGCGCAACTTTCGACGCGCGGTGGGCCGCTGCGTCCCGGCATCGTTCATCGGCTCGATCGTGAGACCTCGGGTTTAATCGTCGTCGCGAAGAACGAAGCGGCGCACGAAAAACTAGCCGAGCAGTTTCAATCGCGTGAGGTCCTCAAGTCCTACGTCGCGCTCGTGCACGGTCGCGTGGCCAAAGAATCCGGGCGCATAAGCGAGCCCATCGGTCGCCACCCCAGCAAGCGCACGCGCATGGCCGTCGTGCGCGACGGCCGTCCAGCGCTGACTCTCTACCGCGTGCGACGACGTTTCAAACGTTTCACTCTGCTCGACGTGGTGATCAAAACGGGGCGCACGCACCAGATTCGCGTTCATCTGGCGTGGTTGAAGCACCCTGTAGTTGGCGATAGCGAGTACGGGCAGGGGCGCGATCGCACCGTGCCGGACCTGCGCCTGCGCGCGCTGGTCGTCGGTTTGCGCCGGCAGTTCCTGCACGCCGAAAAGCTCGGCTTCACGCATCCGCGAACGGGCGAATGGATGGAGTTTCTCGCGCCTCTGCCCGCAGAACTGGAAAAGCTTCTGGTCGATCTTGAGCGCGTCGAAAGCGAATGAGCGGAAAAATGTGCGCGATGAAGATAAAGGTTTTCGATCCTTCGCTCGTCCTGCTCATTGGACCATCGGGGTGCGGCAAAA
The DNA here is from genome assembly GCF_040289685.1 of Pyrinomonas sp. Classification (NCBI taxonomy): domain Bacteria; kingdom Pseudomonadati; phylum Acidobacteriota; class Blastocatellia; order Blastocatellales; family Pyrinomonadaceae; genus Pyrinomonas; species Pyrinomonas sp. The sequence continues at coordinate 23,813 of NZ_PSLQ01000042.1, read as the reverse complement.
CGACTTTCGCGCGAACGCATTTCAAACCGACCGAGATCGCCTCATCCGATCACTATCGCGCGCTGATCAGCGACGACGAAGGCGATCAGCGCGTGACGCACGAAGCCTTCGAACTGCTGCAAACGGTGGTTGCCAAACGTCTCGCGCACGGCAAGTTGACGGTGGTCGATGCGACCAACCTCAAGGCTGAAGCACGGCGTCCGTTGCTCTTCATGGCGCGGCGCTATCATCTGCCGGTCGCCGCCGTGATCTTTGCGTTCGCGTCCGAGGTGTGCAAGCAGCGCAATCGTCAGCGTGCGGAAAGAAGCGTGCCGGAAGAAATCATCGAAAGACAGTCGGAAGAGCTACGAGTTTCGTTGCAAGAGGTGAGACGCGAAGGCTTCGAACGAATCTATGAGATCAAGGATAAGGATGCGGCGGTGGAAGTCGAACGCCTCCCGCTTCCGTGCGATCAACGCGCGGAGCGCGGCCCATTTGACATCATTGGCGACGTGCACGGTTGCTTTCAAGAACTCGTGGCGCTGCTCGGCAGGTTGGGCTACGGCCTGAAAGCGGATTCAGCGACGCTCGACATCGTGCGCGCCAGCTCGCGACGCTTGATCTTTCTAGGCGATCTGGTCGCACAAGGACCCGAACCGCGCCGGGTTGTCGAACTGGTGATGACGCTGGTTGAATCCGGAGCGGCCCTGTGCCTACCCGGCGACTGCGACGCGGGCTTCGCCGAATGGTTGCGCGATCAACAGGGCAGCGTGATGCACAGCTTGCGCGACACGGTCGAACAGTTTGCCAGCGAACCGCCTGAGGTTCGTCATCGCGTGCGATCTTTCATCGAGAGCTTGCCGAGCCATTACGTTCTCGACGGCGGACGTTTGGTGGTCGCACACGCCGGTCTGAAAGAGACGATGCAAGGGCGAAGTTCCCGACAAGTGCGCGATTTCGCCCTCTACGGAGAGACGACGGGAACCGTGGAACGATGGATGGATCCGGCGAGGTTTGACTGGGTCGCACGCTATCGCGGTCGCGCATTGGTCGTTTACGGTCACGCGCCGACGCGCGAGCCAGAGTTGATCAATAACACGATCGACATCGATGCGGGATGCGCGTTGGGCGGCGCTTTGATGGCGCTTCGTTATCCTGAGATGGAACTTGTCGCGGTCAAGGCTCAGCGAAGGTATTGGAAACCGTCGGCCAAGGGGAAGTAGGCCGCCAAAACCCCCGACCCGCGCTTCGTCCGGCGAAGCGTCACGCCGCTCGTCCGGTAGAATAGATCTTTTGAACCTCCTCCAAAAGCATCTCGCTCACAAGCGCAGATGTGCTGAGCGAGCGAATCTTGCGGCGCGATCTTCGATGAGTTTAAGTCATTCAAGGTAGTCTGTTGCCCATCGTTTGGATTCCGACTCATCCATCGCGTTTGAAGAAGATCGAAAGCCAAACCCGGACGACACCGGATGGGGCACAGGTCGGAATCGATCTCGCTGGATCAGCCTAGAATCCGAACCTCACCGAAGAAGTCGCAAATCGAAGGGGCTTAATCATCGGCGGCATCATCCCCTGTAGTGCTGTTGGCCCATCTTGAGCGCGCTGGCGGCTGCGGTCAATTTGATGACAGGCGGCGTTTTGCGAACCGATTTCAACGGCTTCAAACGCGCTTCAAGTAGCGCTCGCGTATGACCCGAAGGTGGTGGCGCTCGTGGCCAGCGATGACGTAGGCCAGAGCGCGCACCGTCGCTTCCGCTTGGTTCGCCGTGCCGCACCGCGCGAGCTCTTCTTCGTCGAGTCCGCGAAAGAGGGTCAGCGTCGCGCAGCGCACGCTGTCGTATTCATCCCGCAGGTCTTCAAGCGGTCGCGCGTCGAATCGGGCCGCGCGCACATAATCGTCTTGATCGAAGCCGGGAAGCGGCGTCCGATCGCCACGCGCAAAGCGCAGGGCCCGATAGGCGAAGATGCGTTCGGTATCTATGACGTGGCCGAGAACCTCTTTGAGGCTCCATTTATCCGGTGCGTAGCGAAAGAGCGCCCGCTCGTCGGAGAGAGAGTCGAACAGTTGAAGCGTCTCGCGTCGCTGCTCTGCGAGCGCCTGAAGCGCGTCCTCGGCGGCGACTTGAGCGATGTAGACGGCGAACCTCGAAGCGTATTCATCGGGATTAGGGCGCGTTATGAGCGTGTTGGCTGGTCTCATCGGCTTCCCCTTTCTTCGGTTCGAATCATCGTCGAGGATAAGTTATCATGTTTTCGGTCCGAAAGGTTCTCGGCGCGTGTTTGGAGGGCTAATGACTGATGACAAGGCGAACTGTCATCATGACGAAGAACGACATGCTCGCATTGATCAATATGGTTAAATCGGAAGAAGGGGCCTCGATCACGACGTTCGATCCACGCCGCGGTCATCCATTGGTCAAAAGTTACGAGCCTTGGTTGGTGGCCGATGAATTTCGCAAGGTCTTGAGTTTGAGCAAGAGAAACGGTTGGCGCGTGGTTTACGATGGCGAGCCGCTCTGGGGCTGAAGCTGTCGTTTGTCGAGAAGTCAACCGAACGGTGCGTGTCAAAGCGATCATGAGGAAAGTTCTCTTTTTGGACGAAAAATATGACGCCGTTGGCGGCACACGGTGGTTGATGCGGTCGGTCGAGCGATGGCGGCCCGTTTACGTGCGCACGGCGGATGAAGCTTTGCGCGCGCTGGACGCCGACGAAGGTTTCGATGCCGTGGTCATCAATCCGCAATCAACTGTCGTAAGTGGGGCAGCGTTTTTGGCGGAGGTGATGCGACGTCATCCGCGCACGGTGCGCATCGTGCTCTCCGACCGAATTGGGCAAGAGGAATTGGTCCGGTGGCTTGGCCCAGCGCATCGGCGCTTGTCGCGATCTTGTAGCACATCGGAGTTGGAAGATGCGCTTGAGCGCGCTTGCGCGTTGCGCGACCTGCTGACGAACGAATCCTTGCAACGGATCGTATCGCAGATCAACTCGTTGCCGAGCCTTCCGGCCGTTTACGCCGAGTTGGTTGAAGAGCTGCAAACGGCGCAACCATCGGTGCGCAAAATTGGAGAGATCATCGCGCGCGACGTCGCTTTGACGGCCAAGGTCTTGCAAGTGGTCAACTCGGCCTTCTTCGGTCTGCGGCGAAGGATCACCAGTCCGGCGGAAGCGACGATGTTTCTCGGTCTCGATGCGATCGTCAGCTTGGTGCTAGCCATCAACGTCTTCTCGCAGTTTGAGGCGCAGCGGCTACCGCGCTTTTCGCCCACGGCGTTGTGGACGCACAGTTTGCAAACGGGGCTGTTCGCCAAAAGGATCGCGAGCTTGGAGCGACAATCGGACAAGAACGCCGAAGAAGCTTTCACCGCCGGTCTGCTGCACGATGCGGGCAAGATCGTTTTAGCAACGGCGTTGCCGGAATGGTACGAACAAGCGCTCGCCTTGATGCGCAAAGAAGAGCTCTCTTTTGCCGAAGCCGAACGAGAAGTTTTCGGTACGACGCATGCCGAAGTAGGCGCTTACCTCTTCGGTTTGTGGGGGTTGCCGGACCAGATCGTGGAGGCGGTCGCTTTTCACCATCGTCCACAAGATGCCAAAGCGAACGACTTCTGCGCGCTGACGGCTGTGCACGTCGCCAATGCGATCGAACATGAAGGCCGCGCTGAGCGCGCGCAGATCGACGCGGACTATTTGGACGCCTTGCGCCTTATCGAACGTTTCACCACGTGGCAACAGGCTTGCGCGAAGATGCGCATCGAACCGGACCAAGAAGCCGAAGAAGCCTAAACACGCTTGAAGGCCGAAAACGGAACTGACGCAACCGCTTCGAGCCTCGTTTTTGAACGGCCAGAAACGCTCTTGGCTACATCGCGATCAGGGGGCGGCTCAAGCAGCGCAACGCCATCAGATCATATCGTCTTTGGTCTTGGAGCGCGGATCGAGTTCGAAGCGCTCGCGGTCGCGCCGCTCGATCTTCTCTAGCACGTCCAGCTCTTCGTTGTCTTCGAAACTGAGGCCGACGGCGTGGCCGATCTCCTCGACGATGTCCTGATCGGGCGTCGGGTTATCGCCGCCGACCGCTTCTTCGCCTGAATCAACGGCGCTTTCCCATTCGGCATCGATGTCGCCAGCGGCATCCTCCGGCGATGTTTCCGTGTGCTCGCGCAGACGCCGCGCAAGCAGCTCCGGATCGCGCGGCGCGCGCGCGATCTCCTCTTCCATGAACTCTTCGATCTCGGGATCGGGAACGAAATCGGGATCGTTGCTCAAGTACTCGAAATCTTCCGGCTTCTTTCGCGGCATCGTTCGTCGCCCTCTCTTGGCACTGGTTTTCATAGCAATATAGCACAGAACTGAGATCAGCGCAGAGGCCGAGCTTGGGCTAAAGGCATGCTTGACCTCATCACAGAGCGGGACTTAAACTGAGATGCGACGCGCAATTGACTCCAAAAGGTTGAAAAGATTCGGCGACCACGCGAGTCCTTCAAGTCTTGTGAGAAGCGATCATGACTCATAACCTCTTCAATTCATTGCAGGATTTCCCCACGGGACGGGGACGGGTTGGCAAGTTTTACTCTTTGCCGCAGCTTGAACGCGAAGGTCTGGGCCAGATCGGACGTTTGCCCGTCTCGATCAGGATCGTGCTCGAATCCTTGTTGCGCAATTGCGACGGACGGCGGATCCGCAAAGACGATGTGCGTAAACTCGCCCGTTGGCAACCAACAGGCGAGCGAACAGACGAAATACCGTTCGTCGTCGCGCGCGTCCTGTTGCAGGATTTCACAGGCGTGCCGTTGCTCGTTGATCTGGCGGCGATGCGCTCGGCGGTTGCGCGCATGGGACGCGATCCGAAGATCATCGAGCCGCTGGTTCCGGTCGATCTAGTGGTGGACAACTCGGTGCAGGTCGATTTCGCGCGCGTGCCCGATGCGCTGCGGCGCAACATGGAGATGGAATTTCGCCGCAACCGTTCGCGCTACCAGTTTCTCAAATGGGGCCAACAGGCCTTCAGCGGTTTCAGGGTGATCCCGCCAGGCATCGGCATCTGTCATCAGGTCAATCTGGAGTACTTAGCTAAAGGGGTGATCGAGCGCGACGGCGTCTATTTCCCCGATACTTTGGTCGGCACTGATTCGCACACGACGATGGTTAACGGGCTTGGTGTCGTCGGTTGGGGGGTCGGCGGGATCGAAGCGGAAGCGGCAATGCTGGGCCAGCCCGTCTATTTCCTCACGCCCGATGTCGTCGGCGTGCACATGACCGGTCGGTTGCGACCCGGCGTGACGGCGACCGATCTCGTTTTGCGCGTTACGGAGATGTTGCGTCAAGCCAAAGTGGTCGGTAAATTCGTCGAGTTCTTCGGCGAAGGTGCCGCCAGCCTCAACGTGCCGGATCGCGCGACCATCGCCAACATGGCGCCCGAATACGGGGCGACCATGGGTTTCTTCCCTGTGGACGAAAAGTCTTGCGAGTACTTGCTGGCGACCGGGCGCAGCGAAGAGCACGTCGAGACGTTCCGCAATTACTTCAAAGCACAAGGTCTATTCGGCATCCCGCGCGCAGGCGAAGTCGATTACACGACCGTCCTCGAACTGGATCTGGCAACCATTCAACCGAGCGTCGCTGGTCCGCGTCGTCCGCAAGATAGGATCGAGCTTGCGCAATTGAAAGAACGCTTCGTCGAGTTGCTGCGCAAGCCTATGACCGAGGGCGGTTATGGGAAATCAGAGATTGACGAGCGCGTGCCCGTTCACAAGCCGGCGCCCGTGTCGGAACAGACGCCGCTTGCAGGTGGCGGCCAACAGGAGCCAGAGACGGTGCCGGTTGCCGTGCACGACACGATCAGCGAGAAGAACACCAACGTTTTGACTGAGGTCGAGATGATCAACAATCGTCCGACGCCCGACCGCATCGAGGAGCTTCCGCCCGGCGAGCTTCCGCCGGACAGTTTCGATCTCGGTCACGGTGATGTGGTGATCGCCGCGATCACTTCCTGCACCAATACGTCAAACCCGAGCGTCATGCTCGCCGCGGGGCTTTTAGCGAAGAAGGCGGTCGAGCGCGGCCTCCGCGTCCCGCCTTTCGTCAAAACGAGCCTCGCTCCGGGATCGCGCGTCGTCACGGAATACTTGAAGAGGTCCGGCTTGCAAGACTATCTGGACCGGTTGGGCTTCAATCTCGTCGGCTACGGATGCACGACCTGTATTGGCAACAGTGGACCGCTCGACGTGCACATCGAAGAAGCGATCAACGCGCGTGATCTGGTGGTGGCGAGCGTCCTGTCGGGCAATCGCAACTTCGAGGCGCGCGTGCATCAGAGCGTGCGGGCCAATTTCTTGGCCAGTCCGCCATTGGTCGTCGCCTTTGCGCTCGCTGGAACGGTGCGCATCAACTTGGAGACCGAACCGATCGGCACAGATGGGGACGGACGTCCCGTATACCTGCACGACATCTGGCCGTCGCTTGAAGAGATCGATCAATTGATGCGGCTCGCCTTCGATCCGGAAACCTATCGCCGACTCTACAGCGATTTCGTCGAAGAGAATCCGTTGTGGAACGAGATCCCGTCGAGCACGGGCGATGTTTACGATTGGGATCCGCAGTCGACCTACATTCAAGAGCCGCCTTACTTCGAAAAGTTCAGCATGGATCCGGGGCCGCTGTGCGACATCAAGGGAGCGCGCCCCTTGGCGATCTTCGGCGATTCGGTGACGACCGATCACATCAGTCCGGCGGGCGCGATCAAGCCGACGTCGCCCGCCGGCGTCTACTTGCAGCTTCGCGGCGTCAAGCCGGAAGACTTCAATTCCTACGGCGCGCGACGCGGCAACCACCAAGTCATGGTGCGCGGCACGTTCGCCAACGTGCGCATCAAGAACTTGATGGTGCCGGGCACCGAAGGCGGCGTGACGGTGTTGCAACCGGTCGGACAGCGCATGAGCATTTATGACGCTGCCGTCCACTATCAGGCGGCCGGCGTGCCGCTCGTGGTCATCGCCGGTCAGGAGTACGGCACGGGAAGTTCGCGCGACTGGGCGGCCAAGGGGACGCGCCTGTTGGGCGTGCGCGCCGTCATCGCGCAGAGCTTCGAGCGCATTCATCGGTCAAATCTCGTCGGCATGGGCGTGCTTCCGTGCCAGTTCAAGGAGGGAATGAACGCGCAGACGTTGGGACTCGATGGGACGGAGGTCTTCGACCTCATCGGCATCGAAGACGGAATCATGCCGCGCGAGGAGATCACGCTCGTCATCCATCGCGCCGATGGACGGGTCGATGAAGTGCCGGTCATCTTGCGCATCGATACGCCCATCGAGGTCGATTTCTACCGTCATGGCGGCATCCTGCCTTACGTCCTGCGTCAACTGCTGCAAGCGCAGAGCAGCGGTGAGGTCAAAACGGAATAGACGAGGTCGGTCTCAACATCATGGCGAGCGCTCGCGTCTTTGCGGAAAGAAGCGCGGGCGCTCGTTCTCTTTTCAAGGAGGGTGAAAATTGTGCCCCTCTCTTTTTGTGGAGCGGCGTTGCTTGCGCTCGTCGCCTACGATGTCTATGCGACCATTCTGCATTCGCGTGCGCGCGTCGGTCCCATTAGCAGTGCGCTCAGTCGCTCGATCTGGCGCGTCGCGCGACTTGTCTCCTCTAGGCGCTCGCGCCAAAGTCGCCACATTTTTCTGAGCGCTCTCGGCCCGACGCTGCCGAGCGCGAGCTTGCGCCGTTTTCGGCCTTGGCACAAATGGCCTTCGTGATAGAATTTGCCCCATTTTAATTGATCCCAAGCGTGTTGGGGAGCATATGGCTTGGTTGCTCGGCTGTTTTCTGCTCTTCGGTTTTGCGTCGCAAGGCGACGAAGGCACTTTGGTCGGGAGAATCACTGATGCCATCAGCGGCCAACCGATCGGCGGCGCTGAGATCAGCGTTCAGGGACAGGGGCGGACGGTTGCCGATGCCGAAGGTCGCTACCGCTTGACGCTTGCGCCCGGAACTTATGACGTGAAGATCAGCGCAGTCGGTTATGCGTCGCTCGTCGTGAACGAAGTGAAGATCAACTCGCAGCGCACGACCGTGGAGGACGCACGTTTGCGCCCGGCCATCGAAGAGCGAGTGGAGGTGCGCAGCGGAGCGTTCGTCGAAAACGACGAGATGGCCGCAAGCAACATCGCGCTCCGCCGCGAAGAGATACGCGCAACGCCCGGGACGGGCGGCGATCCGTTACGCGCCTTGAGCGCCTTGCCCGGCATATCAAGCGTCTCGACGGAGTTCGCCGACCTCATCGTGCGCGGCGGCACGCCTGACGAAAACCTCTACCTCATCGAGAACATACCCATCGATGATTTCACCTATTTTACCGACCGCTTCGACAACGGAAGGGGCGGACGCTTGGCCATCCTCGCGCCCGATGTCTTCGAGCGACTGGATTTTTCAGCGGGCGGGTTCGGCGTCCGTTACGGCAGTAAGCTCTCTTCGGCGCTCGATATCAAACTCCGCTCGGCGACGCGTGACCGCGTGCAGGGCGCGCTGTTTGCCGATTCGGGAACGGCGGGCATCACCGTGGAAACGCCGCTCGGCAAGCGCGGCGGATGGCTTTTCTCAGCGCGGCGGAGCTACATCGACGTCGCTTTCAAAGTGATCGACCTGCAGAATTTTGGGCGTCCGCGCAACTTTGACTTCATCAATAAAGTCGACCTCGATCTCGCGCCGCGACATAAACTCGTCTTGACGGCGCTCAACTTCTTCGAGCGATTCACGCTCACGCGAGACGAAGCGCGACGCCTTGGCCGGCGCGTTGATCGCTTGGAGACAGTGCGGTCGAGTCGGCGCGCCGTGCTCGGCGCAAGATTGGACTCGGCGCTCGGCACGGGCGCTTTCTCGCAGTTGACTTTGTGGGCTAGCGGCCAACACGCCGATGGCACGTTCCTTCGCTTGAACGGCGTGCTGCAGCGCGCGCGCGACCTGCGCGATGCCGAAATAGGGATCAAAGAAGAGGCGAGTGTCGCCTTCGGACGGCGCCTCAGCTTCGAAACAGGTGGCGGAATCTTCTGGCAACAGGCCGATTATTACACCTTCGAACGCGGCGGCTTCAGCCCTCTCGAAGAGGAGTTCTTCGCGCCGACCCACAGCCACCGACTGCGACTCGATGCGACCGCTTCCGGCTACGCTTACGCGCAAGCGAGCTGGCGCGCAACGCGCAGTTTGGCCGTCATTCCGGGCATCAGACTCGATCGTTACGGCATCACCCGGCAGACGCTTGCAAGCCCGCGCCTCGCCGCGCGGCTGGCGCTCACGCCGCGCTTGGCCGTCAGATTCGCCAGCGGGTTATACCGACAGCCGCCCGCGCTCTTCATCCTTTCGCTCGCACCTGAAAATAGGCATCTGCGCGCCATGCGCGCCGTCCACGCGATCGTCGGGCTGGAATGGCTCGTGCGCGAAGACGTGCGCGTCGTCGTCGAAGCGTATCGCAAAGATTACGCCGATTTGATCGTGCAGCCGACGCGCCTTCTGCCAATCTTCCGTAACGCGGGCGAGGGCGAGGCCGAAGGCTTGGATGTTTACGTGCAGAAAACTCTCGCAGGACGTTTCGCTGGACAGATCGCTTATTCTTTTCTTCGGTCGCGCCGTCGCTTCGATCGAGAAGGACCGAGCTTCCCGGCGGATTTCGAACGCCCGCATCAATTGACCATCATCGGCATCACGCGCGCGTTCGGTTTCGGGCTGGCGGCAAAATACCGCGCCGCCAGCGGTCTGCCTTACACGCCGACCGTGCCTGTTGAGTTCAGACCGGGCTTCTTCTTGCAGCGCATTGCGCGTCCAGAGGATCGCAACTCGCGCCGATTGCCAGCGTCATTCAGTTTCGACCTGCGCGTCGAACGTCAGTTCAGCGTCAGGCGCGCTTCGTTTGCGCCCTACGTCGACATGTTCAACGTCACGGGGCGCAACAACTCGACGGAATTGAACTACGAATTCTCTTCGCCTTTTCCGACTCGGTTGCGAGAAGGGAGATTCCTCCCGATCTTCGGCGCGCGCCTTGAGTTCTGATGAACTAAAAGCGCTTCTCATTCGCTCCGCGCGCGGGGAGCGTCGCTGCATAATATGCAAGATATAGTAAATAAATATTGCATAAAGCTATTTTTATGCGCATTTTATCCGTAAACGGCCCTCATGCGGCGAGTTCGTCGAGGGCGCGGCCCAGCCTCTCCAATCCGACGGCGAGCGTTTGCGTGTCGCCGCCGATGCCGATGCGGAAATGATCTTCGAGACCGAAGAAGCGGCCTGGCACGACCGCGGTCTCGTACTTTTCGCGCAGCAAACGACACAGCGTTTCCACCTTTGCGCTTTGAACTCGCGGGAAGAGGGTGGTGCCGAAAGGCACGTGCGGCGTTTCAAGATCGTTCCGCGTGCGCAAGAAAGCGTCAAGCAGCGCGCGGTTACGTTCGAGCAGCGTGCGCGACCTATTGGCGAGGCGATCGATGTCGGCCAACGCGGCGACGCTCAATCTCTCCGCCGGATGAGCCATGATGACGCCGAATAGGTCGTGCAGCAGCCACATCTTGCGCGCCACGCTTGCTGGCGCGAGCGCCCAACCGCAACGCAGACCGCTCAGTCCGTAGACTTTGGTCAAGCTGTTGGTTGAAATGAACTCCGGGCCGAGGTGAAAAGCTGGTGCGGGCGCACAGTCGAACATCGTCTCCAAATAGACTTCATCGACGAGCACGTGTGCGCCGACTCGTCTCGCTGCGCGCCCCACCCTTTTCAAGGTCTCGGCATCGGTGAAGGCGCTGCTCGGATTGTGCAGGTTGGTGATGATGACGAGGCGCGTTCGTTCGGTCACTTTGCGTTCGACCTCTGCGACATCGATGGCGAACCCTTGTTCGGCACGGCGCTCGAAGGTTTCGACGCGCGCGCCCAAATAACGCGCTGTCGCCACCAGCGGCTCGTACGTCGGATGTTCGATCAAAACTTCGTCGCCGGGATCGAGCAGCGCGGCCATCGCCAAGTGATTGGCCATGGAAGCGCCGTGCGCGGTGACGACGTTTTCCGGCGCGACGCGATAGCGCGTTGCGAGCGCAGCGATGAGTGGCGGGTA
>NZ_PSLQ01000042.1:8202-12746 GCF_040289685.1 Pyrinomonas sp. | reverse complement strand
TTAGCCATAGAAACTATCGCCGTTGATCTCGATGGCGTCGAGTTCGACGGAAAGCTCGCGCAGCGTCATGTTGGCGACGCCGCTCGTCGCCAGATTGAAGCGCGCGTGCGCCTGCGTTTTAGCCCACGGCATGTAGCGCGAACTCTTTGTTCGTTCGTGCGTCATGATCTTCGCCCTTGCCAGAGGAAATAGACGGGCACGCCGGCAAACAACACGAGCAGGCCGATGAACCCGTCGCGCGGGTACTTATAGAGCGCGCTGGCGACCACGAGCCAGCACACGGCGATGAAGAAGAGTGTGGTCCACGGATGGCCGGGAACGGAGTAACTGCTCGAAGCGGCTGGCGCGCGCTGGCGGAAGACGAAGAGGGCGACTGCCGTCAGCCCGAACCAGAGGGCATCGACCGACACGACGTAATTCAAGATCTGCTCGTAACGTCCGGAGGCGACGATCACGATGGCCCACAGCCCTTGAAGGAGGATGGCGAAGACGGGCACGCGAGTTCGCGGATGAACTTCGCGGACGCGCCGAAAGAAGAGCCCGTCTTCGGCCATAGCGAAATAGACGCGCGGCACCGTCAACATCCCTTGGCTTAGAAGTCCGAGCGTCGAGATGGCGATGCCGATGGCGATCAATCGCGCGCCGGTCGAACCGAGCGCGGCGCGCATGACTTCAGAGGCGGGGGTGTTGGTCACCATCAAGCCGCGCGCTCCGAGCACGTGCAAGCAGACGAAGCTAACGGTCGTGTAGATGACGATGACGCACGCGACGCCGATCAGTAGTCCGCGCGGAAGGTCGCGTTCCGGGTGGCGCAGTTCGCCCGCAACGAATCCGGCTGTTTGCCAGCCGCCGTAAGCGAAAAAGACGGGGACGAGCGCGGCACCGAAGTCGGTCGCCAGTTTGAACTTCGAGGCTTCGCGGGCGACCGACTCTGCCTCCGGCGGGGCTTTCGGCGCGAAGAGAAGACCACACGCGATGAGCACGAAGATCGCGCCGATCTTCAGGGTCATGAGGACGTTCTGCGTCGTGCTTCCGGCGCGCACGCCCAAGCAGTTGATCGCCGTCAAGCAGGCGAGCGCGACGCTTGCGACGAGCCACGAAGGCAAAGCGAGAGCGAACAGCTCGACGAAGTAATGGGCGAAGGTTGCTGCCACCGCTGCCAAGCCGCCCGATTGCATGACGAGCAGTAGCGTCCAGCCGTAAAGGAAGGCGACGAGCGGATGGAAGGCTTCGCGCAAATAGGCGTATTGACCGCCGACCTCCGGACGTCGCGTCGCAAGTTCAGCGTAGATGAAAGCGCCGGCCAGCGCGACCATGCCGCCGACCAACCAAGCTGCGATGATCGCCCACGGCGCAGCGACTTGACGCGCGACCACCGAAGGGTTGATGAAGATCCCAGCGCCGATGATGCCGCCCATTACCAGCATGGTGGCGTCGAATAGACCCAGTCGTCGCGCCAAGGCGACTTTCGGCTCGTTCGCAGTCATGGTTTGAAGCGCATCGTCAACGTCGGGTCGCCGTGAAAACTCGGGATCGGCGAGCGCCCCGTTCCTACCGTTCGATTCTGGAAGTTGGAACTTGAACGGTTCCCCAGCGCGTAGATGGACGGGCGCCCATGACGAGCACCAACGTCCCGCCGCGCATTATCTCGTCGTGTGTGATGAATGAACGGTCGAGCCGGCGACCGTTGAGCCGGGCCGATTGTACGTAGATCTTCTCGTCCGACGCGTTTTGTGCGCGCACGGTGAAGCGTCTGCCGTTCTCCAAGTTAAGGGTTGCTTCGGCGAAGAGGGGCGAACCGAGCGCGTAGAGCGTTGTGCCGGGCGTGACCGGATAGAAGCCCAAGGCGCTGAAGATGTACCAAGCGGACATCTGGCCGCAATCTTCGTTGCCGATGAGTCCATCGGGAGTCGGCTTGTAGAAATCGCGCATGATTTGCCGCACGCGCTCTTGCGCTTTCCAAGGCTGCCCGACGTAGTTGTAAAGGTAGGCGATGTGATGGCTCGGTTCGTTGCCGTGCGCATACTGGCCGATGAGCCCCGAAATATCCGGCGGCACGTTGCCGGTCAAGGTGCTTTCTGTGGCAAACAGTTCATCGAGCTTATGCGCGAAGCTTTTCGGTCCGCCCATCAGGTCGATCAAGCCGTTGACGTCTTGTGGGACGAAGAAAGTGTATTGCCAGGCGTTGGCTTCGGTGTAGTGAGCCGAAACCTCGCGCGGATCAAACGGCGCGAGCCAACTCCCATCGCGTCTTCTGGGGCGCATGAAGCCGGTTTCGCGATCGAACAGATTGCGATAGTAGGTCGCGCGTTGGAGGTAGCGTCGCTCAACCTCCTTTTTGTTCAAAAAGCGCGCCATCTGCGCGATGCACCAATCGTCGTAAGCGTATTCGAGCGTTTTCGATACCGACTCGCGGTCGTCTTCGACGGCGACATAGCCGCGCTGCTTGTAACCGGCCAGCCCGCGCTCATCGCTTTCAGCGCTCCGCTGCATCGCCGCCAAGGCCAGTTCCCGGTCGAACCCTGTGATGCCCTTGACGTTCGCATCAACGATCACCGGCACGGCATGGTAGCCGATCATCGTGTTCGTTTCGTTGGCGGCAAGCTCCCAGACGGGCAGTCGTCCGCCTTGCTCGTATTGCGCGAGGAAAGTGCGTATGAAGTCGAGCGTGCGTTGACGGTCGATGATCGTCAGCAGCGGATGGGCCGCGCGGAAAGTATCCCACAGCGAGAAGACGGTGTAGTAGGTGAAATCTCGCGCCGAATGGATCTTGAAGTCGCGCCCGCGGTAGCGTCCATCGACATCGGCGAAGACGTTGGGCGCGAGCATCAGATGGTACATCGCCGTGTAGAAGTTCCTGAGTTGATCGCGGTTCGGAGTGCGGACGACGATTCTGCTCAGTTCGCGTTCCCACGCGCGATCGGCTTCGCGCCGGACGCGCTCGAAGTCCCAGTGAGGTAATTCAGCGGCGAGATTGCGCCGTGCGCCGTCGAGATCGACGGCGGAAATGGCCACCCGCACGAGGAGCGGCGCGCCGTCTCGGGCATCAAAGCGGAAGAAGGCTTTGATGTTGGTCCCTTGCGCTTGGCGCGCGTTCGGGATCAACCGATCATCGCGCGCAAGGCCGAACTCCGTAAACGGTCTGGAAAACTCGGCGACGAAATAGACCACTTGATCGCGCGCCCACGACTGTGAACGACGGTAACCTTCGATGCGTGTTTGGCTGACGACGCGAAGCGACGAATCCAGCACGCGGTCGCGGTGTTGCAGATCGACGATGATGTTCGCTCGATCCGTGCGTGGAAAGGTATAGCGATGTAGTCCGACGCGCGTAGTTGCCGTCAGTTCGGCTTTGATCTTGTCGTCATCGAGCAGCACTGAGTAGTAGCCGGGGCGGGCCGTTTCGTTGCGGTGGCTGAAACGCGAAGCGTATCCGCGCCGCGTGTCTTCGCCATCTCTGGCTTGAAGATGGATCTCGCCGACGGTGGGCGCAAACAGTATATCGCTGTAGTCGGGAACGCCGGTGCCGCTCAAATGCGTGTGGCTGAAACCATAGATCACGTCGTCCGAGTAATGGTAGCCTGAGCAGCTATCCCAACCGGTCAAGCGCGTGTCGGGCGAAAGCTGGACCATGCCGAAAGGGAGGACCGCTCCCGGATAGGTATGCCCGTGCCCGCCCGTGCCGACGAACGGATCAACGTAATCGGTCAGGCGCGTGGGTGAAACGGATCTTTGCGCGCGTATCGCTGCGACTAGCAGAAACGACAGCAAACACGAAACGACGAAGAGGCGACCCTTTGCTTTCATTCTCGTATCTTCTCAACACGATTCTGCGGTGTTTCCCAGCACCGAGATCGTTGGGCTTCGCTTCACCCTCGTGCAAACCCATCTCGGAAACGGCAAGATTATGCTCCGTTTGCCGCGCCGAGGGCAATGGCGATCCTCTGCTCGGTCGTCTCGAGCGATACCTTGAGCGAACGGCGCGGAATCGGTTCGCTCGATTTCAGGATGAGTCGCCAGCGAAAGCTTTCAAAACGCCGAGTGATCGAGGCAGGGCGCGACGCATCTCGCCACGCGCTTTCCGAAGCGCGGCAAAATTCGACTCTTCCGGGAGACTTCGGCAAAGAGCCAAGGGATCAACCTTTTCGTCCGAAGACGCCGTTGTTGATCCGTTCGACACGTGCGCCGCGATCAACGACTTCAATGGGCATGACGACTTCGCGCGTGCGCGGGGGGTAACAAACCTCGTCCGTGCAGGCTTGATAGCGGACGCGCGCGCGCAGCTCCAATCGCTCGCCTTGGAAGTTGGCCGGCACCGTGACGTTGAACCTGATTACGGCGCGCCCTTCGTAAACAGCGATTTGATCTTTGGAGAAACTGAAACGTCGGACCACCGGACGCGGATAGATCGCTGGGCCAATGCGCACGCCCGCTGGCGCGTCGATCTTGACTTCGGTCGGGATAGCATACTTGCTCAGCGGACGGTTGGAGTTAACGTGATAGCCTTGCGGGATGTCGATGACGATGGCCGCTTGCACGACGCA
>NZ_PSLQ01000042.1:0-8148 GCF_040289685.1 Pyrinomonas sp. | reverse complement strand
TGGCGCGAGCCGAAACCACGGTTGAACCAGCCAATAGCACAAACGCGAACGAGAAGAGAAGGAGCCTGCGAAGCATTGCGTTCAATCCGATCTTCCTCCGCTTTCAGGGTTGTGCCTGAGATTCTACACGGGGCGATTTCGGCGCGCCAAGTCGCATCGGCGCGGAGCGAGCCGATTGCCGCAACCGACGGGCTGCGAGAAGCTCGCCAGTAGCGCGAACGTCTTTTGCGCGCTTTTTCGCTCAACCTCGCCGCACTTCGTTGGAGACGGAAACGACGCTCAGATGGCGCGCAGCCAGTTGTCCGCAGGCGGCGAAGATGTCGCGCCCGCGCGGGCGACGCACGAAGGCGCGAATGCCTTTCGCTTCGAGAATGCGCTGGAAGGCTTCGATGCGTTCATCCGAAGATGGACGATAGGGAAGGGATTCCGCCGTGTTGTGTGGGATTAAGTTGACTTTAGCGCGAAGCTGATGTTGATTGAGCAACCGGGCCAGTTGATGCGCGTGCTCGTTTGCATCGTTGACGCCGCTGAGCATGACGTACTCGAAGGTCAAGCGCTCGCCCGGTTTGAGCGAACGTTGAAAATCGCGACACGCCGCCATCAATTCAGCGAGCGGCCAGCGGCGATTGATCGGCATCAAGCGATCGCGCAGTTCATCGGTAGGAGCCGATAGCGAGATGGCGAGATGTGGGCGGTCTTGCATCTCGGCTAGTTGACGTATGCGCGGGACGATGCCTGCCGTCGAGACGGTGACGCGTCGCGGCACGATGTGTAGCCCTTCGGGTGCAGCCATGATGCGCAGCGCCTTGACCAACGCCTCGAAGGCGAGGAGCGGTTCGCCCGCGCCCATTGCGACGAGGTTAGTCCCATGCGGTACGTCGCTCGCTTCGCCATACACGTCGTTGAGCGCGCAGATGATCTGCTCGACGATCTCGCCCGCCGTCAAGCTGCGTCGCAAGCCGAGCCGCGCCGTCAAGCAGAAATCGCACGCGAGGGCGCACCCGGCTTGCGACGAAAAGCAGATCGTGTCGCGTCGTTCCTCCGGGATGAAGACCGTTTCGACCGGATGTCCATCTTGCGTGCGGAAAAGATAACGGCGCGTGCCGTCAGCCGAGACATAACGCGCTTCGAGCGCGAGCGATGAGACGGCTGCGCGGGCAGCCAGAAGCGCACGAAAAGCCTTCGGCAGGTCTGTGATCTCAGCGAACGAGCGCACGCGCCGCTGGTGCAGGGCGGAGAAGAGTTGTCGCCCGCGAAATGGGCGCTCGCCTAGATCTTCGACGAAACGGATTGCTTCATCTAACGAAAGTCCGAGCGCGTGTACCGGTTTAGCCATAACGCTCGATTTTAACACGAACGGCGCGTTCAGAACCGGCGTCTGTAGGTTCTCGTTTCGAGCAAACGCGAGGTCGGTTGTCGCTGGCGACAGCTTTCTGGCAAGGCGGAGTTCCGTTTCCAGATCTTTGGGCAAACGTCCGCCTCTCGCGTTGCGAAAGCCTCATTGCGAGAGGGATCTCAGTTCCCAATGCTCGGACTGCCGCTGAGCTAGACTTTGCGCGCAACTAGAGCGCGGAAAGAGGTCGGCGGCATGTCATGAAGCTCTGGGTCGGCGAACCCAGTCTTTTCAAGCATCTCCTTGAATTGCGAAAAGCTGTAGGCATCGCCACGCGGCGTCGTGGCGAGCATCATCAAGCTGAACGAAGCGGCGATCGGTGGCTTGATTCGATCTTCGTCGGGGATGAACTCGACGATCGCCACTTTCCCCTCATCAGTGAGCGCGGCATGAATCCGACGCAGTACGGACTCGCACGTCGGAACATCGAAATGATGGAGGAAATTGGCCAGCAGAACGAGATCGTAGCCGCTGCCGTAGTCGGCTTCGAGAGCGCTTCCAGCGATGGCGTGAAACCGATCTTCGACGCCCGCTTCGCGCGCGTTCTGGCGGGCCACGTCAAGCACATTGGCCCAGTCCAAGGCGGTGAGATCCGCCTGCGGGTTGCGCGCGGCGAACGCGAGGCCGAACATGCCATGCCCGGCAGCGATGTCGAGCACTCGCAGTTCGCCGACCGCTCGCCCGCCCACGATGTTCGTCAGCAGCTCCGCCGGCAGAGCCATCGACGGTCCCATCGCTTGTGCGAATCGCACCCACATCGGATGCTCTGGCGCGAGCGACCCTTCATCAGGCATAAGCGTGCCGCCTTTGCGCACGACCTCTTTGAACTCCTTGAAAGCTTCAACGAGCGTCGGGGAAAGAAGGAATTCGATCGAACTCCCGAGGTAAGCAGGCGAGCGTCGGTCGAGGAAGACAGCCGAATCCTTCGTGAGCGCATAGCGCCCATTCTCTTTCACGAGAAAGCCGATGATCGTCAGGTAGTCGCAAAGGATGCGCACTCCGCGTTCAGAAGCGTTGCACCTATGGGCCAGCTCTCGAATGGTTTCATTCCTCTCCCCAACGGCGGTGAAAAGGTCCAACTCGATCGCCGCTTTGAGGGCGGCGGTGCGTTGATAAGCGTTGATCGTATCAACGAAGAGCGCGGGTGAAGGCTCCGGAGCATCGGTGGATTTTAGAGACGAATGTGGTGTCATGATAGATCCTTTTGGATTCGAGGTCGGTTATGATCGGGCGTGGATAAGAGAGAGTTGATTCACCCTCCACACGTTCAGCGGGACTGAAAACTCGCCCGCTTTCGACCGGCAGGTGGTTGCCTCGCCTCAACCACGTGTCCAGTCGAAAGCGGGTCAAGTGGTCTCGCCTCCGGGCGACTTTGGCCGCCTCGCCTCAACCTCGGTCCACCCGGAGAGGAGAACCATCGCTTGCTCTCGAAGAGACAAGCGAGCTTGTGGCGGATGAAGCGGTGTCCTCGCGCTTCATCTGCAAAAATCATTTGCGCACAGCGCCTGCTATCGCTCCGGCAGCGCTCTCGATGAGCGGCGAAATGACATCTTGACCGTCTGTGTCCGCTTTGGCCTTCAGCGTGTTGGAGACGAGCACCGCGCCGTCCAGCTTCGTCAGTTTGTATTCAAGGCTCACTTCGTCTTTGGCCTTGATCGAACTGGCGACATCAGCGGCGGTGTAGATGATTTGCACGGCGACGGAGCGCGCGACGTGCTCGCCCACAGTGTTGCCGTATGGGATGGCGACGGCGGCGGCGTTGCCGATGGCGCCGCCCAAAGCCCGCCCGAACAGTCCTCCGCTCTTGCCCTTCTTAACGGTCAGATTGGAAAAGAGAACGTAATCGCACTCTTTCTGCCGTGCTTCAGCGAGAACTTGGTCCGGCAAGCGCGCTTCGATAGCGACGACCTCAACGTTAGGTCCTTTCAAGAAACTGGCGAATGAATTGCGCACGCCTTCGGCTGCCCGGGTCGCATCACCCGGAAGCTGTGCGCGCGACAACACCAACCCGAAACGCACAACGCTCGGACGCTTCGGCGTCGTGGCCGGAGTGAAGAGCGCCTCGCCGGCGGATGTGCTGGGCACATTCACTGGCTGTCGAGCGGTCGCTTCTGGGGCGGACGACGCAGCGATGTCGTTCATGCTTGCCTCGAACGCGCCCGCGAGCATCTCTTGTTCGTCGCGCGCTTGTGTGTAACCATTTGGTATTTCAAACAGCGCTGGATCAAGCGGCGTGGTAGTCAATTCCACCACTTCGGTGGTCATCGTCGTGGTTTCACCGTTGTCGAGGTAGATCGTTGTCGTCTCGATGAGCGGATATCCTAGCTTGCCCGATCCGGTTTGCCGAATGGTGGTGCGATCCGTGCAATCGGGGCGCGTCCTGCCCGTTGGAAGCTGCGGTCTGAGGGTCTCTTCGCAGTGGAAATCGGTTTGAAAATCCACATACCAACCCTCTTTCTCTATTCTCCCTTTGCCCTTTTGACAAGCATCGGGCGAACTCTCCCACGCAGCCGTCATCTTCAGATGGCGCGCCAGAAGGCCGAACATCCGGCGGCGTTCTCCGGTGTCGGAGATGTTCATCGTGTAGTTGATCGTGCCGCCGCGACGCGCCGGGCGCGCTGGCGCGGGCGAGGCATCGGTTGATGCCGAGGCTGCGACCGGCGTCGGATCATCGGCGAACGGTTTGATGGTGTACATCCGCCTCGCTTCGTTTAGAAGGATGTTGCGGCGAAGATCACACTGCGTGATGTTGACCATGCGGAACTGCTCCACGCCCATCTCGGTGCGTTGGCGTTTGCCTTTGATGTACGTAACATTCTCCATACTTTGCCCGCCGACAGTGGTTCGGCTGCGAATTTTGACGTCGGCGTGTGCGGAAAAGAAAACGACCGAAACGACCAAAATCAATGTGGCGAACGATATTTGATGCCATCTCATGGTTGAACCCTTTTCTTTCATCTCTGAAGACTCGAAACCTTGACCCCACTGAACTTCGGCTCGCGGAGAGGGGCGCGGTCGGATCAAAGTGACCCTCTCCCCAGCGTCCCTTGATCTTGCGCCTCTCTCCGGAACCACCGCTTTACGCCCTTTCCCCTTGTGCGTAAGCTCATGAGCCGTTTCCTCACGTATGGCAAGAGTTTCGCTCCGGTGCAAACTACAATCCCCACCTGGGCGCCCGAAAAAGCGTTTTCCAAGTCTGGAGCGTGAGGTGCTGGCTTTTTCAAAGACTTCCTGAACTTAGGTTCGCTCAAGAAAATCGTTGCACACCACCGAGCTTTGGGCTAGAATAAGCCCATTACAAGAGCGAACCGCTTATCCTCGCAGCCCCGGCTTGCGGGGCCGGTTCCGGTTGCAACGCGCGAAATTTAACCTTTTGCCTCCGAACCTGTCTTGACAAAAAGTTGAAAATCGAGTTGACAAAATTCTTACAGCCCCTTCCTCAGAGATTTTATGAAAGATCACCCCGCAAACAGCCCGCCGTCGAAAGATCGTCCGCTGGCGTATCGTTTCGGACCGTTCGTTTTGCACGGCGGCGAGCGGGTGCTTCGACGCGAAGATGGCCAGATCGTCGCGCTGAGGCCGAAGGCGTTCGAGACGTTGTTGGCGTTGGTTGAAAAGAGCGGCCACGTTCTGAGCAAAGACGAGCTGATGGAGCGGATTTGGCCCGAGACGTTTGTGGAAGAGTCAGGGTTGGCGCGCAATATCTCGGTGCTGCGCAAAGCGTTAGGTGAAGGTTACATCGAGACCATGCCGAAACGCGGATACCGTTTTGCGGCGCTTGTAGAAGTCATCGAACCGAAGGACGAAACCGCGTTTGAAGAGGGGACAGCAGAGGAAGGCGAACTGGCGCTTCGAGCGAAAACTGCAGCGGAGTTGACCGATCTGGCGGTTGAAGCGAAAGCGACTGAAAGGAGCGTTGTTCCTTCCGAATCTGCTCCGCTATTAGCGAGCGTTCGAGTGATCGCGTCGCAACGGAAGCTGCTTTTGATCATCGTCTGTTCGCTCGTTGGCGCGTTGTTGGTCGCTGTGCTCTTTGCGAAGTGGAAAGATGGCTCCCAACCAAGGGGCGCGCTGACCGGCGCAGCTCTTCGCAGCGTGGCGGTTCTCCCTTTTCAAACGTCTGGCGAACTGGGCGACGATCCGGCTTTTCCCATCGGCTTGGCCGATGCTTTGGTCATACGATTGAACGGCATCAGGCGTTTAGTCATCCGTCCGACGGGCGCGAATTTAGAGCGGGCACGCAAGGCGCAAGACGCTGCCGAGATCGGACAGTCGCTCGGCGTTCAGGCTGTGCTCACCGGCAAAATCCAACGTGTCGAGGATCGGTTGCGCGTCGCGACGCAGCTTCTTGACGTCGAAAGCGGAGAGATTATTTGGGCTGAGAAATTCGATCTCAAATTGGGCGATCCTTTCGCCATGCAAGACCGGGTTACCGAAGAGGTGGTTCGCGCTTTGGCTCTGGCTTTTGCGGAAGAAGAGCACGTCCGTCTGTTCCGAAGGACAACGCTCAATCCCGAGGCGCAGAAGGAATACTCGCTCGGACTTTACTTATGGAGCCGGAGATCAGAGGAAGGCGTGCGCCAGGCAGTAGAGCACTTCGAACGCGCCATCGTCGCCGATCCCGACTACGTGCTCGCTCGTGTTGGACTGGCCGATTGTTACGCCGTGCTCGCCGATTTCGGTTACATGGACGTGCACCAAGGCTTCTCCAGAGCGCGCGATGAAGCTTTGCAGGCCATCGCGCTCGACCCCGAATTCGGACCAGCTTACACGACGCTCGCCTTCGTCAAACACCGGTACGATTGGGATTGGGCTGGAGCCGAAGATGATTTTCGACGCGCTATCGCGCTCGCCCCCAACTACGATGTCGCCCACTACTGGTACGGGCTATATCTGATAACGGTCGGGCGGTTAGACGAAGCCAGGGCCGAGCTGGATCGCGCCGCGGAGCTCAATCCGCTCTCGCTCGCCATCGTAACCAACGCCGGACTGCCCGACCTTTACGCCCGGCAGTACGATCAAGCGATCGCTCGCTTCCGGCGCGCGCTGGAACTCGACCCGAATTACCATTTGGCGCACCTGCGTTTGTGGGAAGCTTACGAAACTTTGGGCCAGCACGACCAAGCCATCGAAGAGTTGCGCGAATGTTTGGGGGGCGCAGGGAGGCGTGACGCAGCGAACAAAATCGTCGCCTATTACCGAACGATGGGCTATGAGGCGGCGATCAAACGCTGGCTCGCCGAAGATCCTTGGCGATTAGCCTATGCGAACGCTTCAACATACGCGCGCATCGGCGAACGCGATCTTGCGTTGCAGAGCTTGAGTCAATCCCTCACGCGGCGCGAAAGCCGATTGGTTTATGTCTTGCAAAGCCCCGATTTCGATTGGTTGCGCTCCGATCCGAAGTTTCAGCAGATAATCGGCGAGATCGAAACGCTGCGCCGAAAAGAATAACGCACGCGACTCGACAAAAAAGCCATGCGCAAAGGGGTCCCGCTCTTTGCGCATGGCTGGGAATTTTGCGGGCAACTCGCTGGCTCGTCAAATTCATTCGTCAGCGTGCCGACGATTACGGCGTCTCGCCATGCCCACCAAGCCTGTTAAACCAGTGCCGAGCAGCAACAGGGTGGTCGGTTCAGGAACCGTTGAAGGCGGTGGCTCCACTTGCCCGTTACGCACGGCAAAGACGTATCTGCCTAGAACGTCCGAGTTTAGGCGGTTGCCGATCAATCTTGTGCCCGCCGGCCCGGTGTCCAAGAATGATCCCGGCACCCTTGATCCCGGTAGCTCGAACGACACGTTCGCCGCTCCCGAAGCGCCATTCGAGTACCCGACTGCTGCCGACACTCCGCCGAGTCCTCCTCTCCCGCCGCTAGCGTCGCCGGTTTCCCACTGGATTCGTCGGTAGTTGAATTCGATGTCGAAGTTGCCGCTTCCAGTATCGGAGCGGTCTATTAGGACAAGCTGAAAATAGTTCAGCTTGTCATCGTGGGAACCGAAGTATCCAACGTTCGGCCAGTTGACGATAAAGGCCGATCTGCCATCCACGGTCGCTTGTCCGTACTCAACTATCCCAGAGCCGCTAGCTCTCGTGTCGACATCGGCAAAAAAGGGTGCGATGATGCGCGTTCCTGAGCCAGCCAGCCCGAAGGGCGTGTATGTGCTCAGAGGCCCGGTGAAAGTGACGTTGCCGTTGTTGTTGACATATAGCTGAGTGGCCGAAAAACCGTAGAAGTTAACGTTGAAGCCTATCGGCACGAGTCCAGTAGAGTCATCATCATTTCTCGGCAAAGTCCCACCGCTTGATAGACTAACTGAACGGATAGCATCTGCTTTGGTGGGATTTGGTGGGAACACTGCCGACAGCAAGTGAGGCAAGAAAAGCGGCGACCATTAAAAGCGCTCTTGTTCTCATTTCCATTCTCCTTCAAGGCACTCATGAGGGTTGAGGTTGCGCCGAAGCTAGACCACCCGAGGCAAGAGAGAGGCTAAGTCCGGCAAGGAAAAGAACGATTGCTCCGATCGCTGCTTCCGGCTTCGGTGCCCGACATGGCAGCCAGCGGCTGGCCGCTTCGCTCACTGACCTATCTCGCCGCCCCTTGCATTGATAGGCGGCAGCGGTCAGTTAACGCTTCACGCCGAATGGAACACGCGTCAAGCGATCGGCTAGACGCATCCTTATAAATGAAGCCCGGTTGGTCTGTCTTGACAAAAAGTTGAAAATCGAGTTGACAAAATTCTTACAGCCCCTTCCT
>NZ_PSLQ01000041.1:0-31029 GCF_040289685.1 Pyrinomonas sp. | reverse complement strand
GGTCACGCGAAGCGTACCTTGACCTCCAAGGGCGCCCCAAGGTAGCTTCGCTGACCTCCACACCTCTTGGCTGACGGTTGTAAGCTGCATCTGTGGGGACCTCCTTTCCTCGGAGTGGTCCCCACATTTAAGGCAGTCTCACATGTGTCTGTCCGGGTTCATACATCCGAAGCGAAGCCGCCGAGGATGGAACGCAACGCATCCGCAAAAGAATGTCGAAGATGATGAACTTCGCGCTTGCCGCGCGGAGATACTTGGTAAAGGGTGAAATCCGGAAGCGACAGGCAACTCAACGGAGCTTCGCTGTTATAAGCCGTATCAATGCCTATGGCGCTGTTGAAGACGTAGATCCCATGTCGCCCGAGCCGTCCGAGCAACGGCAGCAGCGACGTCGGCGTGTGGCCGAAGACGCAGGTCTTTCCGCGATAATGCTTGAAAAAGTCGGCATCGCGCGACCACAGCAGCGTGCGCGAGTCGGTCTCCCGCGGGTGTTTGCCATGGTCCAGACCGGCATGCACGTAGATCGCGTAATCGTCCTCGTGATAGAGCGGAAGCGAGCGCAAAAATTCTAAGTGGTCCAGCGGCATCTTCTCGCACAACAACCGGCGAGCGTCTTCGACGGCGGAAAGCTTGTGCCCGGTGTATTGCTCGAATGTCCTGTCTGAGCCGATCCCTTTGGCCAACCATGTGGCATCGCCGTGCTCGATGAAGTCGAGCAGCATCTGTTCGTGGTTGCCGCGCAGAGCGACGACGCGGGTCGGCGCTTGACCTTGAAACTCGATGATGTCGCCGATGACGCCGGGCGAATCCTCGCCGCGATCGATCAGATCGCCAAGCAAAACGAGCACATCTCGCTGCGGGTCGCGCGGCAAAGCTTCGAGCAACCAACGCAATTGGCTTCGGCGTCCATGAACGTCGCCGATGACGAAGCTCTTCATCCGACGCTCTCCCGTGCGCGCTGCCGCGATCGCTCGAGGCGCGTGATCAACCGCTCAAAGCGCGGGTCGGCGCGCAGCGGTGCAAGATTCGGGTCGGCGCGAAACCAAAGGAGGTTTTCGTTGCCGAGATCGACGGCGCGCTCGAACCACGCGAAAGCCTCATCCTTTTCGCCTTCGAGCGCGTAGGCCGAAGCCAACCAGTAAGCGACATCGTAATCGGCCTGTGCCGCTTCAAGCACTTCCGCAGTTAAAAGCGCGCGCGCTGTATCGTGCTCGCCTTGCGCGCTCAGAACGATGGCGAACAACGGCTTGATCCCGTGCATCTGCGGATGGCGCGACAGCACCTCGCGCAGCATATCGGCGGCGAGCTTCAACTCACCGCGGTAGTAGTGGACCAGTGCGGCAAAGGTCCGAATCAACGGATGGTCCGGTTCCACGGCGCTCCCCTGCGCCAGTGCCAGCAGCGCGTCGTTGTAGCGCCCTTGATACATGAAGATGCGCGCGCGATTGTACGCGACGACCACCGCCTCAGCCGGATTGAGCTGCAACATGCGGTCGTATTCCCGAAGCGCTTCGTCGTACTCGCCATCCAATCGATGAATCATCGCGCGAACGAAGTGAACGCCGACATCGTTCGGGGCTTCGTGACCGAGGCGTTCGGCCTCGGCGCGCGCCTTCTCTTTTTCGCCGCGCGAAAGGTAGATGAAGATCATATGCATGCGCGCCTCGATCAGACCGGGGTCGAGTTCGAGCGCGCGGATGAAAGCTTCTTCAGCGCGAGCGTAATCCTCTGGATTGCCTGATCCTTTGATGACGCGATTGGCGTAGGCCGAACCGAGTCCGCTGTAGGCGAGCGCGAACTTCGGGTCGAGTTCGATGGCTCGTTCGAAGTGGGCGATGGCGGCGTCGGAATCTTCGCGCGCCAGCGTGTGGTAAATGAAGCGTCCCAAGCGATCGCGCCCTTTGAGATACTCTTCGTAGGCATCGGCGTTCGGCATGGCGCGTTGCAGCAGACCGAGTTGTTCGTCGGTGCTCAACTCAATGCTCAAACGCTCAACGATGCGTTCAGCGATGCGGTCCTGCACGGCGATCACATCGTCTGCGGTCGCATCTATGCGGTCGCTCCAAAGGATCTCGCCCGTCGCCACGTCGAGCAGTTGCGCCGTCACACGAAGCCTTTGACCGGAGCGCAGGAAACCGGCATCGAGCACGGCGTCAACGCTCAGTTCGCGTCCGACCTCGCGCGGATCGCGCGCTTGCCCTTGATACTTGGCGACGAGCGATGAGGGTCGAACGACGAGCGAACGCAAACGCGCCAGTTCGGTGATGACCGCATCGGCGAGCGAAAACTCGTAGAAGCTGACCGATGGATCGTTGCTCAAGTTGCGAAACGGAAGGATGGCGACGCTTTTAACCGCCTCGCTGTGAGCGGCCGCAGTCCGGCCCATCGCGCTCGGCGGCGAGCTTGCCAAGTTCGCCGGTTCTTGCCCGGTCAGACGCTTCCAGAGCCGACGGAGTGTGCCGCCCAAAGACGATTCATCATGGCGCGGCGCAACGAGTCCGTCCACGTTTTCGCCCACCGGGTCGCCAGCGCCGAGTTCGCGCATGACGGCGCGCAAGTCGTCGCGAAATTCGACCATGCTTTGATACCGGTCGCGCGGGTCTTTCGCCAGCGCGCGATCGACGATCTGTTGCAGGCGTGGCGGCACTGGTCCGGTGCGAAACTCCGCGATTGGCCGCGGCGTGTCGTGCAGAACGGCGTAACGCACTTCGACGTTGGTCTTGCCGCGAAACGGCCACGTTCCGGTCAACATTTCGTAAAGCAGCACGCCGGTGGAAAAGATATCGGCGCGATGATCCGAGGGCTGACCGCGCGCCTGCTCCGGTGCGGCGTAAGTCGCTGTGCCGTAGGGGACGCCGACTTCGGTCAAATGCACATCGTGCGCGCTTTGACCGCGTTCGTCGAGCAACTTCGCCAAGCCGAAATCGAGCACTTTGATGCGTCCCGTCTTAGTGACCATGACGTTGCCCGCTTTGATGTCGCGGTGGATGATGCCGTGCGCATGGGCGGCAGCCAGTGCGTCGGCGACTTGGATGGCGATCGATAGCGCGCTCCTTAATTCCAGCGGTCTTCCCGCCACCAGTTCACGCACGTTGCGCCCATCGACGTACTGCATGACGATGAAGTGGGTGCCGTTCAGTTCATGCAAGCCGTAGATGGTGCAGATGTTCGGGTGGTCCAGCGACGAAGCGAGTTGAGCCTCGCGCTCGAAGCGCTTGAGGCTGGCCGCATTGGCCGTCAATTCAGACGCCAGCACCTTGATGACCACGGGTCTGTTGAGGCGCGTGTCGATGGCCTTGTAGACGGTGCCCTGCCCGCCTGAGCCCAGTTTTTCAGTGATCTGATAGTTGAGCAGCTTATGCCCGATCATTGCCGCATTCTTCTCTTCCGTTCCGAGGAGAGAGGAGCGCTGCCTCTTCCGCTTCGGGCGGTTCATCGCGCTGGCAGATCGTCGCGCCTTTTGCGAACCGACGCACGGTCGGCTTCAATCGTGCACCGTTCAACCGCGCGGCGGGTTGCCCCACCCGGAACCGACGTAAACGCCATCCTGCACGATGCACGGCACAGTCGGATCGCCGCCCGAAAACCGCAGCATCTCGGCACGGCGCGCGCGGTCGTTTTGCGCGTCGTACTCGATGAACTCAATCCCCTTGGAATTGTAATACTCTTTCGCCTGTTGGCAATACGGACAACCCGGCTTGGTGTAGATGACCAGCGCCAACGTCTTTCACCTCCTTTCCATCGAAGCATTAAGTTTAGCAGCGCCCAGCGCAGTTTGCACATCGGCGCTCGCGCTTTCGCTGCCATTCATGGTAATTGAAGAGCAGAGATTGTTGTCAAAAAAGGGAGTAGCGCAAGATCGAGCATGGAACATGAAGTGATCATTCTCGGAGCCGGTCCAGCCGGACTCTCAGCCGCTCTCTGGTGCGCCGATCTCGGTCTTGAAGCGGTCGTCTTCGAACGCCGCGGCGAGATCGGCGGCCAACTGCTTTGGGTGAACAATCCCGTGCACAATCACCTTGGCGTGCGCGCGGCGAACGGTCGCGAGTTGCGCGACCTTTTCGCCGCTCACGCAAACCAGTTTCAACTCGATATCCGCACGTCGAGTCCCATCAGCAACATCGAGTTAGCGAGCAAACGCGTCGCGCTTGAAAATGGCGCGACGCATCGCGCGCGTTTCATCATCATCGCAACCGGACTTCGCCGCCGTCGGCTCGGCATTCCGGGCGAGCACGAATTCGAAGGGCGCGGCGTCTTCGCTTCGGCAACGGCTGATCTCGAATCTTTTCGAGGCAAGCGCGTCTGCATCGTCGGCGGCGGCGACGGCGCGGTGGAGAACGCGCTCATGCTCGCGGCAGTGGGCGCGCACGTTACGATCTTGCATCGGCGGTCCAAACTGAGCGCGCGCCGCCAATTCCTCGAACGCCTGCGTCGTGAAAAGAGTGGCATCGAACTGCTCACCGAAGCCGAACCGCGCCGCATCTACGGCAACGACGTAGTCGCCGGATTGGAGATCGAACGTCAAGGTAGACGCCAATCCGTTGAAGCGGATGCCGTCTTGATCCGCATCGGATTCGAGCCGAACTCGGAACTCTTTCGCGCCGCGCTTGACACGGACGCGCGCGGCTACATCCGCGTCAACCGCGAGCTTGAAACGAGCGTCGGCGATGTTTTCGCCGTGGGCGACGTAAGCAATCCGCTCGCCCCGACGGTGAGCAGCGCCGTCGGCGATGGGGCCACAGCGGCAAAGGTGATCGCCTCGCGCGTTCGCGTCTAGCGGCTTTGATCTTCGCCGAGCGCCTCTGGTGCGCGCGCCTAAAAGCTTCGCATCGGGGCTACGACCGGGACGAGCGGCGTCCATTATCTTCCATGCGCGTCCCTTTGTCGGCACAACGCGCGCGCAGTTCGTTTTCCAGTTCTCGCCTGCGCTCTCGCCTTTGCTCTTCCGTGTCGTCTTCGTGAAAGGCTTCAAACAGCGCGTAAGGGGTTTCCGAAACCAAGCGCAACTCCCACGCTTCGACGCCACCGCGCGCACGCCGCGCAAACCACATGGCATCGAGCGCGAACTCGCGCACGGGAACGCTGCCCAAGAGGTCTTCGGTCAAAAGGGCGCGCGTCTCTGGCGTCGCCAAAACTTCGCGCAATTGCCAACCGTGCTTGCGGTAGGTCTCCAACGTCCGCTGAAAAAGTTCCAAACGATCAGCCATGGTTCGAGATTCTCTCGCCGTTTGCCCAATTCGGCAACGGAGGCGACTGCGTTTCGTAACCCGACGATAGCTGTATTGACCTCAGCCCGCGCTCTTCCTATCATGCTGCTCGTGACGGAAGCTGTGAACAAATCCGCTGGTGAACACCGAGGCTCTCGCGCCGATCTTGCCGAGATGGATGCCGCGCCCTTTTATCTCGCCATCGAAAAAGCTCTCGGTCGTCGCGGGTTGAAATTGCGCGAAGGGTGTCCACCTGCCGATCCGGTCGCGCGGCGTGCGTTGGAAGAATACGGCGCGATCTACCTCGCTTGCGAAGAGGTCGCCGTGCCGCCTTGCGTGATCTTCAGCGATGAAGCCGAAGTCGAAGCGTTCCAACGGCATGCCGGATGGCAAACGGAGATGTTCGGCGATGTGCCCGTCACCTTGCAACCAGCAGCGATGGAGGCGCTGCTCAGCGCTCGCGCCGCGCTGCATGAAGAAGGGTTGGAGATCACGCCTCGCGGCGGCATCGAAGCTTCGCGGCGCACATACGCGGACACAGCGCGTCTGTGGCGGTCGCGCGTCGCGCGCGCGCTGCAACACTGGGTCAGCGAAGGTCGCCTCACGCCCGAAGAAGCGGCGCGCATCGAAGCGCTCGCCCTGCACGAACAGGTCGCGTGCGTTCTCGAATGCGAAGCGCGCGGTCTGTTCTTCAGCAAATGTTTCACTAAACCGATCACGCGTTCGGTCGCGCTGCCGGGCGCGTCGCAACATCTGGCGATGCTCGCCTTCGACCTCGCCGAGTTCCAAAACCAGCGCGTGCGAGATACGCTGATGCAGCACGGCTGGTTTCAAACCGTGTTGGAAGATCTGCCTCACTTCACCTTTTTGGGACGCACCGTGGAAGAACTTCCAACTCTCGGATTGACCCCCACCGCCATCGCTGGCCAGACCTTCTGGACGCCGAACTTAAAAGATTTCGATGTAGGAGACTGAGAATGATCATCTGCCAATCTTGCGGAAAAGAGAACGCCGATGGCATGCGCTATTGCGTCCGTTGCGGGACGATGCTGCCGCCGCCGCCGGGATCTTGGAAAACGCCGGAAGAGAAACAAACGGCTTACGGCTCCGTGAACCAAACCACGCTGCCACCGACCTACGATCCGCAAACCGGCACGCCTTACTATGGACAGCCTTCCACGGCGGAGCCAGTCCACCCGGCCATTCCGGCGCTGGTCAGCCTCTTTTTTCCCGGTCTAGGACTGCTCTTCGTCCCAAACAAGCTCGGCTTGGCCGTAGTTATATTCATCGGCTACTGCGTAGCCATATTCCTCTACTCCATCCTCGCTTTTATCCTTTCCTTCATCGGAATAGGCTTATGCATGTTTCTTCTCATCCCACTGGTCAACGTGCTCATCGCGCTGCACTCTTACGACGAAGCGGCCAAGGCATCAAACGGTAAGTTCCAGCCGATTTTGTTCAAGTGAGGGGCGAATGTTCTCGGGTTTAACGGCGAGCCTCTACGATGCGGTCATGGCGGCAGCGGGTCTCTTCTGCCAACAGCTTCCGGACCGTTCGCCGCACCTGTTCGGCTTGCAATCGCCCCTCTGCTGGCGATGCAGCGGCATCACGCTCGGCGCTCCGGCACTGCTCTTCTACCTTCTACGCTGGCGCGCGCTGCCTTCTTTGAAGACGAGCTTTCTTCTCGCTTTGATGCTGCCGCTTGACGTGATCGGTGCGATTTTGGGTTTGTGGCCGGGATCGAACGCAGTGCGTTTCATCACGGGCGCGTTGTGGGGCTTCTTCGGCACGAGCGCAGCGTTTACGATCATCGCGCGGACGTTGTGGCGCACGTCCTCCGGCCAAAGGAGCGCCGAGGTGGACGCCCAATGACTCGCGCCGTACGCTGACCGCTCGTTTCGGCGGGCGCTTCCTCTTCATTCGAAGTAAGCTGGCGAACACATCTGACTCGGTTCAACATCAAATGAGCGTCGCCGGAGAGCCTTTCTTCGGCCGCCCGAACGGTGTTAAACTTCGAATCAACCAATGGTCGGCGCCAGCTAGAACAAGCGCTGCGCTCGCTTTAGTGCGCGCTAACAGAGTTTAACTGCCGCCCTCCTTCATCTTTGGAGAGCGACCCTTGATCCCGGCTAGAGGGTCACACATGGAAGTTCCGCAGGTCGTTGCAGGTAGATTCCGCATCGAAAACGAGATCGGGCGCGGCGGAATGGGTACGGTTTACCGCGCCACGCACATTGAACTGGAACGGCTCGTTGCCATCAAAATCCTGAAGCCGGAATTTTCCACGCAAAAAGAGTTGGCCGACCGCATCTTGCGCGAAGCGCGCACTATGGCCAAGCTCCGTCATCCACGCGCCGCCATGGTCTTTGACGCTGGAAGGCTCGAAGACGGACGCCCGTTCATCGTCATGGAGTACGTCCAAGGCCGCACGCTCGCCGAGACGCTGGCACACGAACATCGCCTTTCGCCGCATCGCGCCATCAACATCGCCATTGAGATTTGCGAGGCTTTGGCTGAAGCCCACGCGCTCGGCATCGTCCATCGCGATCTGAAGCCATCGAACATCATGCTCAGCGCGCGCGGCGCAGTGGTGCTCGATTTCGGCGTCGCCAAAATGATCCAGACGGCGCCGGAAGCGACGCGCACGCACGCGACGACCGAATCGGGCGTGATCATCGGCACGCCGCGCTACATGTCGCCCGAACAGTGTACCGGACTTCCCATCGGCCCAGCCAGCGATCTCTACAGTTTGGGCGTGGTCCTCTACGAGATGCTCGCTGGGCGCCCCCCATTCAACGATCCGCTCCCGTCCGCTGTGTTGGTCAAACAAGCGACCGCGCCACCGCCGCCTTTGCCGCGTTTTTGTCCTTCGGCGCCGCCGGAACTGGTTCGCGTCGTGCATGCGCTTTTGGCCAAGAGCGCCGCTGATCGTCCGCGTTCGGCAGGTGAAGCGAAACGAATGCTTGAAAGATGTCGCCGGCGCGAGGAAGCGGAAGCGACGCCGCCGCCCCTTGCTGCGACCATCGCCTCTCTTGACGCGCGCCCTTCTGCCGCGCGTCTCGGCGTGCTGGTCTCGCTGGTCCTGCTCTTCGGCGCGCTTCTCGTCGGCGCGATGAGTTACCGCATCGCCAAATCAGAAGCAGCGGCACAAGAGCATGAAACGGAACCTTCCATCGGCGTGCCGCTGCCGACGCCGCTTCCATCAACGGCGCTTTCGTCATCCAAATCGCAAGCCGCTGCACGCCGGTCTGTCTCGTTCGACATCTCCGAGCAGAAAGGCAGGCTTATCTTGACCGTCGCGCGAAAGGGGATGCGGGGCGCTTCGACCAAACGGATCGATCTCGGCAGCGCCAGTTGGCGCGAGGCCCACTGGACGGTCGAGCTGAGCGACGTTGACGGCGACGGCGAAGATGAGATCTTGTGCCTCGGCGTGCGAAGCGCACGCCAACGTCGCCTTGTGCTCTATGCCCCGCGCACGGACCGCTCGTACAGCGTCGAGATACGCGCAAGTCAAAGGCGAAACGGCGCGCAGAAGCTCCTCTGGTCGGCGAACTCGGCAGCGCGCGAGGCCGCTCCGTTTCGCGCGGCGTTGCACGAGCGAGCGCGCACGCTGGTGGCGCAGTTTTAATCGGCACTCCATGCTGTCGTTTGGCTCAAAGCGCATTTTGAGCGAAGCGCTTGTTCGCGTCATCTCGTCGTGGGAGCGCGAAAGGGCTGCGCCACTGGCCCAGATGCTCCGTCGAGGCGTGCCGTTTCGTCTCGGAGCTAGTTTGACGGCCCAACTCTGCGCCGTTTCAGTAC
The DNA here is from genome assembly GCF_040289685.1 of Pyrinomonas sp. Classification (NCBI taxonomy): domain Bacteria; kingdom Pseudomonadati; phylum Acidobacteriota; class Blastocatellia; order Blastocatellales; family Pyrinomonadaceae; genus Pyrinomonas; species Pyrinomonas sp. The sequence goes on along the minus strand of NZ_PSLQ01000041.1, from coordinate 22,021 downwards.
CGTCGCGCTCATGGAACGAGCGGCCACGCCAACGGAACGAGCAGCATCACGATGAGAAAGACGGCGATGGTCAGGATCGAGCCGACCTTGAGGAAGTCGAAGAATCGGTAGCGCCCCGGCGCATAGACCAACACGCAGGCAGGTTCGAGCGGCGTCAAGAAGGAGCAAGAGGCCGCATAGGTGACGGCGACGGCGAACGTGCGCGGATTCAGGCCCAGCGCGAGCGCCGTCTTCACGGCAACCGGCAGCACCACCAACGCGGCAGCTTGATTCGACATCGGCTGCGTCAAAAAGACCGTCAGCAGGAAGAATCCGGCAAGCACAGCCATACCTCCGTGTTCGCCTACAGCGCGCACGATCATTTTGGCGAGATACTGATCCGTGCCTGTTTTCTCCATCGCCGCGCTGAAACTGATCAATCCGGCGATCAGCACGATCAATCGCCATTCAATCAAATCGTACAACTCTTGCGCGTTGATCGTTCGCGTGGCGAGCAGCACGAACACCCCTGAAAGAACGGCAACGACCAACGGCACGACCTGCGCGACCGAAAGCGCGAGAAAGAGCGCGAAAGCGGCAAGCGCCCACCTCTGTTTTGCCGCGCGCGTGCCGCGTTGAGAAACGTCCTGCAAGATCAGCAGATTGCCGTCAGCGGCGAGATGTTCAACCTCTTCACGCCGGCCTTGCACCAATAGCACATCGCCGAAACGCAGCGGGACATCGCTCATCTTCGCAAGCAGCGAAACGCCGTGACGATTGAGCGCAAGCACCGTCAGCCCGTAGCGCTCGCGAAACTGCAGGCGCTTGAGCGTCCGCCCGATCAACGCCGAGCCACGAAGGATCATGACCTCGAACAATTGCATCTCGCCGTCGCGCAGATCGCGGTCGCTCAGCTTGAAATCCGGCTTGATCTCAATGCCAGCCTCAGTTTTGACGCGCAAGATATCCTCCACACGCCCACGCACGAGAAGCAGGTCGCCGGCTTGGATCTTCTCTGTGGAATGCGGCGCAAGGCGCTTCCCCGCGTCGCGCAAGACGCCGATCACCGTTAGATCGAGCGCATCGCTTAAGTCCGCGTCCACCACGCTCTTCCCGACCAGAGGAGAGTTCGGCAAGACGATCACCTCCGAAACGTATTCGCGGATGTGATAGCGCTCGGTCAGCGAACGCGCTGCGCTCCCGCACGCCGGGAGCAACCGGAGCCCGATCAAGAGCATATATGCCAAGCCGACCCCGACGATCGCCAAGCCCACCGGCGTCAGTTCGAACATCGAGTACGGAGCAAGTCCATATCGCGGCAAAGCCGCGCTCACCGCGAGGTTGGTCGAAGTTCCGATGAGCGTCGTCGTGCCGCCGAGGATGGCGCCGAACGCGAGCGGCATCAGCAGTTTCGACGGCTGAATGCGCGCTCTTTCGGCGATCCCCATGACGACCGGCAACAACATCGCCGTCGTCGTCGTGTTCTTCATCACCGACGCGGAAGCGGCGGCGACGATCATAACGAGCGCCGTCAGGCGAAACTCGCTGTTGCCGGCCAGACGATGCAATCGGCGCCCGATGGCCTCGACGATGCCCGTTTTGACCAAGCCGCCCGTCAGCACAAACAAAGAGGCGATGGTGATGACGACATCATGACCGAATCCTGCGAGCGCTTCGCTCACTGTCAACGTCCCCGTCAAGATGAGCGCGAGCACGAGCAGCAAGCTCACGATATCCACGGGGATGCGCTCGGTGGCAAAGAGCACGAGCGCAACCAACAAGAGAATGAGCACGGTGGCGATTTGCGGCGTCATGTCTTCGGCTCAGTCGGCTTTGAAGCTGCAAGACCGCAAGATACTCAACGGGCGCCTGCGTCTCGGTCAGAGACGCAACAACGGTCATCAAAGGCACGAGGGTTCACGACGCTCAAAGGAGATAAGCATTGTGCAACGAAGGCGCGACGATGAGCAAGCACGCGAAGAGCGGGGGGCAACGTTCCCATTCGCGCATTATCCGCTCTGCACGCCAGCGAGGCGAAGAGAAACGGACGGCGTTTGACGCGGCTGCGCGTCCCGTTCTGCAACTCGTTTCATCAATCGAGCGGCAGCGCGCGTTGTCCGCGGCTTCGTTTCGCGCGCGGCGGATGCGATGCCAGATGTTGCGCTTCGAAGCCGAGAGCGCGCAAGCGCATGGCAAAACCGGCTTCGCCGTGCGTGGTCAGGATGCGTCGTGCGCCGCTTTCGCTTGCGACTCGAAGTAGTTCATCGAAGTCGGCGTGATCCGAAAGCGGCAGAAGAAGATCGACGCCACGGTAGATGTATGGCGCGCTTCGGTGTAATGCCCATCCCGTGAGCATGATGACGTACCTTTGGGCGATGTTGGCGATCATCGGCATTTGCCGACAGCTCGGCGGCGCGATGAGCACGTGTCGGTCGAGCGCGCCGCGTTCGTAGCGAAAGAACTCGCCGCTGAAACGGACGCCGAGTTCGCGATAGACTTGCGCGACGTTCCATACAGCGCCATGTAGCATCACGCGATAGCCACGACGCAGAAGCAACTCCAAAGCTTCTTGCCCCTTGCCAAGCGCATAGGCGAGCACCACCGGCACACGCCTTTGCGCGAGCGCTTGGTCCACCGCCTGATACAAGCGCGAGACGACCTCTTCCTGCGGCGGAAAACGGTAGTGCGGTTCACCGAAAGTCGCTTCCATCACGAGCGTGTCGCACGCGATGACGCGCGCCGAGGCGGCGACGACGTTCTCCCGCAACTTGAAGTCCCCCGTATAGAGCAGCCTTTCGCCATCGGCTTCGACGAGCACCTGCGCCGCGCCCAAGCAGTGTCCCGCCGGGTAAAGCGTGAGCGCGTAGCGCCCGTAGTCGCGCCTTTCGCCGTAAGGCAACTCTTCCGTTTCAGCGTCGCCGAGACGATGACGGAAGAGGCGCGCCGTCTCCGGCGTGGCGATCACTCGTCGGTGACGCGCGATATGATCGGAATGAGCATGCGTGATGACGCACGCCGCGCGCGGTTCGGCCGCATCGAGCCACAGATCGAGGTCGGGCAAGTACAGTCCGCGATGATACTCTACCCGCAACATTCCCCTTCCCTTGTTCGAACTTCGCGCCCGGTGTTGCCGGGCGACGAAAACTTGCGACATTATACCGACAGCCTCTCGTTTCGCGTAGGAACGATTGAAAGGGCAGCGCGTTCGTTTCTGGACCGGCGATGAAAAGCCGCTCATTGTTATCGGCCAAGAACCAACGATGAACCAAAGGACGAAGATCAAAAAGCGTGTGATCGTCGCGCGCATCAGACGTGCGCAGGTTCTATATGGCGCGGCGTTCGTCCTTTTTGCGACGCTCGCGCTGCTCGCGCATCTTTACGCCCACTTCGCTTGGGACGTGGCAGCAACCCGCTTGATCCAATCCTTTGATCAGCCGTGGTTGCTCGCCGTGATGCGCGCCGTTTCGGTCGCCGGCGACGGCTGGATCCCTTACGCGCTGACCGGGACGACGGCCGCCGTGCTCGCAGCTATGAAGCTGAAGCGCGAAGCAGCGCACCTTGTGCTCAGCGCTGCCGGCGGCGCAATTTTGAACAACGCGATCAAACTGCTGATCGCACGCCCGCGCCCCGATGCCAATCTGGTCAAAGTCTTCGGTTCGCTCGACTCAAAGAGTTTTCCATCAGGGCACGTGATGTTTTACGTTGCGTATTTCGGTTTCCTCTTCTTCGTCGCCTATGCGCTTCTGCCGCGCGCCACTTCGGTGCGTCTTCTGGCGCTTGCGCTAGCAGCTCTGCCTGTGCTGCTCATCGGTTTGTCGCGCGTCTATTTGGGTCTTCATTGGCCAAGCGACGTGCTCGGCGCTTACTTGATCAGCGGCTTGTGGCTCCCTCTGGTCCTGCACTCATACCGCCGATTCAAAGAAGACGCGCTCGCCTCAGTTGACCGGAGAACATAAGGGCCCGCGGCACAGCTCCGATGAACACCTCCGTCGTTGCCCTTCAATTCGGTGGAAAATGGAGCGGCGAAGGTTCACGCGCTATCGGAGACCGAAGTTCTTCGTGAAATGGAGCGGCGAAGGTTTACGCGCTATCGGAGCCCGAAGTTCTTCGTGAGACGATGAACCACGAGCGACGAAAGCTCACAGAGCAGCGCCGCTTCGCCGCGCGCCACCACAGAACGAACCATCCAAGGCGACGATGTTGTTGCTTCGCCGACCTTTCGGCGAAGCAGCGAGATGATCAAGCGATCGCTGAACTTCACGGCGCTGCCGCTGCCGCACGCGGCACGCTTCGTTCGACGCCGACGGGCAACAGTCGCCAGTTGTTGTCCGGTTCCGTTGGTATCTTCTTGTGCTTGGCGACCCATTCGATGATCAGTTCGCGGATCTCCTCGCTGGTCCGGCGGACCACAGGCGCGCCTTTGAGCATGGTGTAACCGCCGCCGCCGTTGTAGCGATAGTTGTTCGTCGCCAGACGAAACTTCTGGTCCGGCCGCACAGGCTGCCCGCGAAATCGTAGGTTTTGGATCCGTTGGCCGATCGGTTTGGTCAAATCTATCTCGTAGCTGACGCCTTCGGCGACGTCGAAGTTGTAGCCGGGGATCTTCTCGTCAACCAGTTCGGCGGCCGTTTTGCCCTGAACGTAAGGCTTGAAGTAGCGCGCCGCGTGCTCCAAGGCCGCTTTCAGTTGTTCTCCGGTCACCTCGATGACGACGAGCGTGTTTTCATAGACGTAGAGCGAAGCGATGTCGCGCACCGTCACGGGACCGCGCGGAATGCGCGCCTGCGGATTGAAGACGGCGGCGAGCGATACGTCGGCTTGACCGGCATCGAGTTGCACGCGCTGCACCAGATCGAGGATGGCCGAATCCATGAAACGCGCATCGCGCGCTAAAAGCTCGCGGTCGGACCAACCGATCGTTCGACTGAGCCACTCCTGCGTAGCGCGATGGTAAGGTTCGGCCAACTTGACGATCTCCGGATCCTCGCTGGCACCTTCCACCGAGAGCGTGCGCGCCCCTTTAGCCGTCACACGCCAACGCCCGTCCGCGCCGCGATCGAGATAAAGGTCCACGCGCGCGACGTGACTGGCCCATCGGTTGGCTTGCGTGAGCAACACTCCGTTGACCCAAAGCGCCGGCACTTCGCGATGCGTGTGTCCCATCAGGATGACGTCTATGCCGGGGACGGTGCGTGCGATTTCGAGCGCGGCATTCTCGTGTCGCGTCTCCGCGCCTTCATCGCGCCCGACGCGAAGGTCCTCTTCCAATCCCATGTGCATCGCCACGACGACCAGATCCGCGCGCTCGCGTTCACGCAAAACGGAGACCCACTTTTTGGCCTCCTCCACGGGATCGCGAAATTCGAGTCCGGCATAGTTTTCCGGATTCTCCCAGTTCGGAATGCCCGGCGTCGTCAACCCCAGAACGCCGACGCGCACGCCGCGCACCTCTTTGACGATGTATGGGAGGAAGAAAGTTTCGTCCGTCCCCTTGCGATAGGTGTTGGCCGATAGCCAAGGGAAGCGCGCTTCGCGCCGCGCCTTTTCGATCACTGCGAGGCCGAAGTTGAACTCGTGATTGCCGACCGCCATCGCATCGTAACCGAGTGCGTTCATCGCAAGCATCATCGGATCAGGAAGCTGGGTCATCTGCTTGTGATGCAAATAGACGAGCGGCGTCCCTTGAATGGTGTCGCCGGAATCGATGAGGAGCAGGTTGGGATTGTCGCGCCGCGCGCGCTTGATGAGCGTCGCCACGCGCGCCAGCCCACGCGCATCTTCCCGGTTCGTGTAGTAATCAATGGGGTAGATGTTGCCGTGCATGTCCGTCGTTGACATGATGGTGATCCACGCGCGTTGCGCAACTGATGGCGAGACGAACCAGAAGGCGAAAAAGATGATCATGCCCGCCAACAATCGAGGGTTTCGCGCCCGAGCGGCGTTGCGCCCGGCGCCATCGCCGCAGACGCGGAGGAAGACCACCAGAGACAAAAGATCTTGAAAGAAGTTTCGATCTGAATTCATCCCTGTTCAACCACTCCTTCCTAATCTTGATGAACGTAAACTTCGGCAGCCACCTTGTTCTTGATGACGACCTCGAAGACCTTCTGCGCTGAAGCGCGCACTTGCTCCATCTCGGCCCAGTTCTCGAAATAGGTGCGGCCGCGTTGCAGGATGTAAAACGTCGGACGCGGCGCAGAACTAGGACCGAAATCGGGATCCGAAAGCGGGCGCGGTTGCAGGTCCAACCGACCGCAACGTTCGAAATAGTAGCGCGTCGCGCTCGGCGTCTCGTGCGCGACGGTGGCGCCTTGCGGAGCGCTGGCGCAGACAAAGAGCAAGGCTTCGCGCAGCCCATCGTCGTAGAACTCATCGTGCGGGAAGTGATAGCCAGCGCGGTCCGCGGCCAAACGGTTGGTGTAAAGGCCGAAGTGCGGGCAACTGACGAAAGCGGCGTGCGCTGGAACGGCGACGAACGCGCCTGCAAGCGAGACGGCCACAACTGGCGCCACGGCCTTCAGTCCGTTTTGTGCGAAGAAACGCTTGACGGCTACGGCGAGCCACGCGATGCCGACGGCGGCGATCATGTAAACGAAAGGCATGAGCGACAAGGTATAACGCAGCCACTTCGCGCCAACCAACGAATAGGGCACGATCCACAACAAGAACATCATCAACAAGAAAGCTGGACCCGGAACGCGCCACCGCCGTACGATCACCGCGAGGCCGATGACCAAGGCTGCGAGCAGCAGCAATGGCGTTTTGGTGGCGAGAAAGAGCAGGTAAAAGTAGGGCGGTGTGCCGAAGGGCGTGCTCGATATCTGATTCGGATAGAGCCGATCGCCCATCAAGTAACCGTGATGCCTTAGCAGTTGTTCGCTCGTGTAAGAGGTCAGGTAGTGCCACGTCTGTGGCAACAAAGCGGCTGGGTTGGCGAGCAAGAAGATCGCCGCCGTAATCAAGTAGAAGAAGGCGGGCGTATGACCGCGCGGCTCGCCGGGCGCGCGCTGGCGCACGCGCACCAGATGATGATAGAGCATGTTCAACCCGAAGTAGTGCGGGAAGTATTTCGAAGCCAGCATCAGACCGAAAGCCACGCCGCTTAGAACGTAGCAACGGCGCTTGCGCCGCGTCTCGCTCGACGAGGCTTGCTTGGCGCGCAAGTAGAAGTAGAAGGCCAGCAGCATGAAGAAGACGAGCAGCGTATCTTCTTTGGCGATCCGATTGTAGGTGATGGCATTGACCCCGGTGGACCAAAGAGCGGCGGCGATCAATCCGATGCGACGATCGAAAAGGGCCGCAGCGAGGAGAAAGAGCGGGATGGCCGTTAATGAACCGAAGAGGACATTGGGGAAGCGCACCGCAGCTTCATCGCTGATCTCCGCGCCCAATCTCGTGCGCAACGTTTCGGCGATCAGCGTCGAAACGTAGATCAAAGTCTTCATCAGCATCGGATGTTCGGCATTGGCGGCGATTTCGCCCGCACGATAAGCGCGAACGGCTTCGACCTTGCGCGCCTCATCCTCGGCTAAACCGACTTCGCTTAAGCCGCGCGCGCGCAGGCCGAATCCAATGATGACGAACACGACGAGCACCCAGATCATGTGCCGCTCGAACATCGCGATCAAAGCGCCGAACGCTTGCCGCTCGCTGGCGCGGCGTTGCGCTTTGCGTTCGATGCTGCTCACCCAACCCCTCCCCTTGTGCGATCTCTTCAACGTTCGATGAAAAGCCCATTTCGTGCCGAGCCAGATACACCTTCGATCCAGAAGATGATCTTCGCTTCGTCGTTCCAAGCCACACTGGCGCGAATGCCTCGAGCGATGCCCGGCTCACAGACGATCGCTCGACCGTTTGCCGCACGGACGCTTCCGAAGCGCTTTCGGCGGCAGCCTTTAGTCGAACTCTTCGGCGCGCAGCCTCGCCTTTGTTTTTAGCGCCTCGGCGCTTTGTGCCGTCACTTCGCGCAACGACAAACCACGCAGAACGAGCAGCAGGAGACCGATTGCCGTCCAACAGAGAATGCGCCCTTTGCGCACGATGGCCAACGCTACCCCGCTCGCGGCGCCGACGCCGAGCGCGACGGCGAGCATTCCCGTGCCCGTTTCGTCGATACCGATGCGAAAGGGAACGAATTTGAAGACCACCGTCGTGATGCGATTGACGGCTTCGAAAGCGAAAGCTTTGAGCGGCGTCGGAAAGATCTCGCTGACGAAGAGCAAAACGACGTAAGCTTCCAGCACGCTCGATAAGTGGTACGCAGCCTCCAACGCGCCGATGGCCCACACCCGATCGCCGTGCTCATCGCAAAAACCGAGCACGCGCTCTTCAAACATCCGTATGCGCTCACCATACTGAGCGAGCCGCTTCCACCTTCGGGCCAACCGCTTGAACGCGCCGCTAATTAGCCGCGCCCTTCTACGCAGCAAGATCGCAAGCGCCGCCGCGAGCGCCACGATGACGATGGCCGTCGCCCATAAACTTACGCGCAAAGGTCTGGGCAACGGAAAACTCAACAACAGCGCGAGGCTGCCCACTAGGAGAAAGGCCATCACCGAAAAACTGTAGAAGATGTTCTCCACAGCAATGGCCGCCAGCCCGTGCGGCAACGGGAGCCGCTCGCGCACGAGCGCGGCTTTGGTCGGCTCGCTGACGACGATGCCGAAGGGAACGAGATTTCCGAGCGCATCGCCGATCACGTAAGCGCTCATAGCGTCGCCGAAACGCAATCTCTTTTCGCCTTGTACGCAGCGCATCCACGCCAACGACCGCACAGCCGGGCGAACGGCTGAAATGGCCAAGACCAACAAAAACCCAGCGCCTAGCCGCGTGATCGCCTGCGAAACTTCTTCGAGGCCAACATGCCAAACCGAATAGGCGAAGAGCAGAAGGCCAGCGAAAGCGAAAAGAAGGCTCAGCGGAGCGATCAACCTCGGTTGCCCTTGAGACATAAAGCGCTGCCACCGTTGCTTGCGCGACCGTTGCGCGAGAAGAAGATACGGCACTGTTGGATGCAAACACAAATGCGCGCGTTCGACGCAAAGCTCCACAAAGTGGATGCAGCGTCCGAAGCCCACGCCAGCAAGAAGGCGCTTGATCAAGCGCCTCGTTTTCATCCTGCGCGCGCCGCAGGTGCGGCCACCAAAGACCCGAGCGGTGATTCAAAACTCAGGCCCGCTTCCGATGCGCTCCTCCGAGCGCTCGCCCGAAACTGTTCACAAGCTCGCTCAGTCGCCTTCAAGGCGCAAGACGCGGCGACTCGCCATGTTCGCCGCCGCGTTTTGTCTTAGTCGCGCCGAAAGCGAGCGACAATCGAACGATCACTTGCGACGTGCGCTCGGAGATCGATCCCGGCTACGCGCTGAGGTCGACCGAAGCCTCTCACGGAACAAATGACGACGTCGGGGCGTGAGATCGCGTTTCCGTTTGAGAAGCGAAGCGCATTGAAAGTATAATCACCTATTCGCGTAGTGCGCAGACCGCGAAGCCGACTTTTCAAACTCGTTAGAAAAGGAAGAGAAGATGAGCCAATCCGCGACGCAGATCTTTCAGCCTGTGCCCTTGACCGTGCTGACCGAGGATGAGGAGATGTTCCGCTCATCGGTGCGCGAATTCGCCGAAGGCGAAGTGCGCCCGCGCGTCGAAGAGATGGATGAAAAACAGAGGCTCGATCCGGCGATCATCAAACAGTGTTTCGATCTCGGCTTGATGGGCATTGAAACGCCGGAAGAGTATGGCGGCGCTGGCGGCTCTTTCTTCTCGGCGATCATCGCGGTGGAAGAGCTTTCGCGCGTTGATCCATCGGTTAGCGTCTTCGTCGATGTGCAGAACACGCTCGTCAACAACGCCATTCTACGTTGGGGCAATCCGGAGCAGAAGAAGAGATATCTGTCGCAACTGGCGACCAAAGCGGTGGGCGCTTATGCGCTCAGCGAGGCTGAGTCCGGCTCCGATGCCTTCGCCATGAAGACGCGCGCCGTCGAGCGCGGCGACCATTACGTCCTGAACGGGCGCAAACTCTGGATCACCAACGGCAACGAGGCCGAGATCTTCATCGTCTTCGCCAACGCCAATCCAGAGGCGGGCTATCGCGGGATCACGGCCTTCATCGTCGAGCGCGGCTTTGAAGGCTTTTCCGTCGGCAAGAAAGAGAACAAACTCGGCATCCGCGCTTCATCCACAGTGGAACTCATCCTCGAAGACTGCCGCGTGCCGAAAGAGAACGTGCTCGGCGAGGTGGGCAAAGGCTACAAAGTCTCGATCGAGACGCTCAACGAAGGACGGATCGGCATCGGCGCGCAGATGGTCGGGCTGGCGCGCGGAGCGTTCGAAGCCGCGCTACGGTACACGGGTGAGCGCGTACAATTCGGCAAGCCCATCAATCAGTTTCAAGCCGTGCAGTTTCAATTGGCCGAGATGGCGACCGAGATCGAAGCGGCGCGGCTGATGGTCTACAACGCCGCGCGGCTGAAAGATGCTGGGCGCCCCTTTGTCAAAGAGGCGGCCATGGCCAAACTTTACTCGTCGCGCGTTGCCGAGCGAGTCGCTTCCAAAGCGATTGAACTTTTCGGCGGCTATGGCTTCGTTAAAGACTATCCGGTCGAAAAGTATTGGCGCGACTCCAAGATCGGCGCCATCTACGAAGGCACCTCCAACATGCAGTTGCAAACCATCGCCAAGCTGCTGATCGGAGGCAAGTGAGGCTTGTCGGCGATGTCGCGCATCGAGGTGCTCGAACGGATGCTGGCCGCTGAGCCGGAGAATACCTCCGTGCTCTTCGGCCTCGCCAAAGAGTACGAAAAGCTGGACCGCGCTGAAGATGTCGTCCGCCTGCTCGTGCGCTACCTGCAACTGGCCGACGACGAAGGCAACGCCTATGGGATGCTCGCGCGCGCCTACGAGAAGCTGGGCCAACGTGAGCAAGCGCGCCGTGCGCTCGAACAGGGCGTTGTCGCTGCCGAACGTCACAATCATCCGTCCCTGGCTGAAGAGTATCGCCTGATGCTCGATGCCGATTTTGCTGATTAATACGGTGCGCGCCAGCGCAGTTTGCAAAAAACCGAAGGAGCGAGCCGACAACGAACATGGCGACTCAAATCAAAACCCAAACCCACCGCGGTCTCGAACGAGAGCAATTGATCTCGATCTTCCGCACGATGTACATGTCGCGCCGCATCGATGACAAGGAGATCCAGCTCAAAGGACAGAACCGGATCTTCTTTCAGATCAGCGGCGCCGGACACGAAGCCGTGCTCGTCGCGGCGGGCATGGCTTTGCGCCCGGCCTACGATTGGTTTTACCCGTACTACCGAGACCGCGCCCTCTGTTTACAGCTCGGGATGACGCCGCTCGAGATGCTTTTGGCGGCCGTCGGCGCCGAGGCCGATCCCAATTCCCATGGCCGCCAGATGCCATCGCACTGGGGGAGCAAGCGGCTGAACATCGTCACGCAATCTTCGCCGACCGGAACGCAGTTCCTACAGGCCGTTGGCGCAGCGGAAGCCAGCTATCGCGCAACGCTGATCGATGAGATCAAGGATAAAGTGCTCGGCTTTCATGGCGACGAAGTCGTCTATTGTTCGGCAGGAGATGGCACGACCAGCGAGGGCGAGTTCTGGGAAGCGCTCAATACGGCTTGCAATCTGAAACTTCCCGTGCTCTTTCTGATCGAAGACAACGGTTACGCCATCAGCGTTCCCGTCGAAGTGCAAACGGCTGGTGGCGACATAGCGAAGCTCGTCTCCGGTTTTCCCCACCTCCTGATTCAAAAGTGCGACGGCACCGATCCCATCGAGTCGCTTGAAGTGATGCGCCGCGCCGTCGAATACTGCCGCGCACGACGCGGACCAGCGCTCGTGCATGCCAAAGTGATTCGGCCCTACTCACATTCGCTCTCCGACGACGAACGGCTCTACCGCCCGGAAGAAGAGCGCGCGCAAGAAGCGGAACGCGATCCGATCCGCAGGTTCGCCTCGTTTCTGTTAGCCGAAGGGATCGTCGCCGAAGATGAATTGCAACGGATCAAAGACGAGGTCGATGCCGAGATCAATCGCGCCACCGACATCGCGCTCGCCAGCCCGCAGCCGGCGCCCGAGACGGCGACGCTTTACGTCTTTTCGCCCGATGTTGATCCGACCTCTGAAGCGTTCGACACGGAAGAAGGAGTTGAGCTTGCAGGCAATCCCGGCACCATGGTCGATTTGATCAATCGCTGTTTGCACGAAGAGATGGCGCGCGATCCGCGCATTCTCGTCTTCGGCGAAGATGTCGCCGATTGCTCGCGCGAACAATATCTCGAACGGGTCAAAGGCAAAGGCGGCGTCTTCAAAGTGACGGCCAACCTGCAACGCCGTTTCGGCAGCGCCCGCGTCTTCAACACGCCGCTGGCCGAAGCCAACATCGTCGGACGCGCCATCGGCATGGCGACGCGCGGACTCAAACCAGTCGTCGAGATACAGTTTTTCGATTACATCTGGCCCGCCTATCACCAGATACGCAACGAACTGGCGCTGATCCGGTGGCGGTCCGGCAACGAGTGGAAGGCGCCGGTGGTGATCCGCGTCCCCATCGGGGGATATTTGAAGGGAGGAGCCGTGTACCATTCGCAATCGGGCGAAACGGTCTTCACGCACGTCCCAGGCTTGCGCGTGGTTTACCCGTCGAACGCGCTCGACGCCAACGGGCTGTTGCGCACGGCGATCCGTTGCGATGATCCCGTTCTCTTCCTCGAACACAAGCATCTTTATCGTCAAGCGTACAACAAATCGCCCTATCCGCCGGCTGATTTCATGATCCCGTTCGGCAAAGCCAAAACCGTGCGCAAAGGGACGGACGTGACCATTATCACCTACGGCGCGCTGGTCCAGCGTTCGCTGGTTGCGGCCAAGCAGGCTGAGCAACAAGGGATCAACGTCGAGGTCATAGATTTGCGCACGCTCGTCCCTTACGATTGGGAAGCGATCGCCGAGAGCGTCCGGCGCACGAACAAGGTCATCATCGCACACGAAGATTCGCGCTCGTTCGGCTTCGGCGCAGAGATCGCCGCGCGCATCGCCGATGAGCTGTTCGAATACTTGGACGCGCCTGTGCGTCGCGTCGCGGCGCTCGATACGTTCGTCGCCTATGCGCCGCAACTCGAGGACGCGATCCTCCCGCAAGTCGGAGACGTGCTGCACGCCATTACGGAGATCTACAGTTACTGACCTTCGGCATAGACCGGCGTTTGTTGAATCCACCTCCGACGGCAGAGGTTGCGTCGGGAGGCAGCGCTGACTATAATTGCTGCCCGTTCGACGCCCCTGAGATAGATCGAAAACAGAAGCGCGCTGTCTAGCGAAGAAACACGCTTAACAACATGGTCAGCTCGATCAGGTGGAGAGAATCTCGACCCTCGACACCGCGTCAGAACATTTGGCGCGCGCTGGCGACAACTGCCGTGCAAATAGCGCGCACGGCGCTTTCCGAACCGTATCAGCTCACCATCGAACGTCGCGTCATATACTTACGCCGCCTGCCGCCCGAACTCGATCGTTTTCGCATCGTCCAGTTATCCGATCTGCATCATAGTCCGTTGACAAGCCGCGCACAGATCGAACGCGCGGTGGAGATCGCCAACGATTTGGCACCGGATATGGTCGCGCTCACCGGCGATTACGTCTCGCACGAACGCGAATACGCTGCTCCATGCGCTGAAACTTTAGGGCGCTTGCGCGCGCGCTTCGGCGTCTATGCGGTGCTCGGCAACCACGATCATTGGACCGATGCCCCGTTGGTGACCGATCTGTTGCGCGCCGAAGGCATTCAGGTGCTCATCAACGAAGGGCGTCGCTTCGAGGCACGCGGCTGCGCCTTTTGGCTCGCTGGTGTCGATGATGCCATGGTCGGTTTGGAAGATCTTGCGCTCGCGCTCGCTGGTTCGCGCGAGAACGAGATGAAGCTCGTGCTCGCACATAATCCGACCATCCTGCGGCGCGCGGCGCGCTACGGAGTGGACCTGATTCTGGCCGGACACACGCACGGCGGACAGATCGCCTGGCCGCGCCGACGTCGCGCGCGCCGACGCCTTTTGCAAGGACTGGGCCAACGCGGCGAAACGCAAATCTACGTTTCGCGCGGCATCGGAACGGTGGTGCTCCCCGTGCGCTACGGCTGCCCGCCGGAAGTATCCCTGCTCGAATTGCGCACCGCCTGATCGCCACAAATCCGCCCCGAGCTGAGTTTCGCGGACGCCGAAGCATCCTTGCTCGAACCTCGCACCGCCGGATCGCGCGCGGTTCGCCGCCAAGATCGGGCGCGCACCTTGATTCACTGATGCCATGTGAAGGGCACGCTCTTCACCAACCTTCTGTTCCGCGCTCGCCTTTGAAGGGGCCGCGTATTTCGCGCGTGATCCAGCCGCCGTAAAAATCGCCAGGTTGCGGCTGAACGCGCTCATCATCAACATAGCAAGCATCCATCTTTGATGCGTAGAAGGCGATGTGGCCGCGAATGGCGCGGTATTCAGGGCGTGGATCGAGGTAGCTCCAAGCCCCATTTTCCGCGCGCCGCTCCCCGACCGAAACGTGATAGTAGGTTGCTTCGCCCTTCCACTCACAATGGCTGCGCCTCCCCGACTGGGTCAGAAACTCCATGCACACGTCCTCGCGCGGGATGTAGTAGACGGGCGGATGGCTCGTTTCGAGCACTCGCTCGGCGCGTCGTGTGTCGGCGATGACCACGCCATTGAAAACGACTCGCACGTGCTTTGCGCTCCGCTCAACGCGCGGTGGACGCGGATAGTCCCAAACGGATTCGAACTTTTGATCGGTCATTCGAAGCGCTCCTTGTCTCTCGTACTAAACGCAATCTACAACGGAACTCGACTCGGTCGCACGCATCAAGCCGCTTTGCGGCTTGCCGTCCGTCCACGATCTACAACCGAGATTGACTCGGCCTCATCCGACCGTTCAGCTTCTCGATGCTAACACGCTTTTTACGAAGTCGCTCAGCGCATCGTTCGCTTCGTGCCGACGCCCGCTGTTCAGCTTCTCGATGCCAACACGATTCCCGTAAGAGGCATGGTCGTATCCCGCTCCTTTCGGTTAGAATGTGACTAGAATGTGACGATCGCGAACCCGAACGGAGAGAACGAAGGTGACGCATCGAAAGACAAAAGACGACCTGCTGCGCCTCTTCGATAAGAACGTGCATATGCTCATCCGCGCGGAAGATCCTTTGAACGCCGAACCGCCGCCAGACGCGCTGCGTTCATCTTTTATCACGCCTGTGGAAGATTTCTTCACGCGCAATCATGCGCCCGTGCCCCATGTCGATCCGGCCCTGTATCGCTTGCGCGTCGATGGTTTGGTCCGGCAGCCGTTGCAGCTTTCGCTCGACGACCTGCGCCGCCGTTTTCCCTCGAGAAGCGTGGTCGCCACGCTCCAATGCGCGGGCAATCGTCGGCATGAACTGATGGCGATCAAGCGGATTGACGGTGAAGTGCCATGGCAGACGTGCGCCGTGGGCACTGCCGAGTGGCGCGGCGTCGCGCTTTGCGATCTGCTCGCGGCAGCGGGGGTCTCTAGCGATGCGCGCCATGTCGCTTTTCTCGGCCTCGACACAGTTCGCAAGGGGGAGCGAGAGTTCGGCTTCGGCGGCTCCGTTCCATTGGAAAAGGCCATGAGTCCAGAAGTCCTCCTCGCCTTTGAAATGAACGGAGCGCCGCTGCGCCCCATTCACGGCTTCCCGTTGCGCGTGGTCGTCCCCGGTTACATCGGGGCGCGCAGCGTGAAATGGCTCGCGCAGATCACCGTCCAAACGGAGCCATCGGACAACTACTTCCAAGCGCGCGCTTACAAACTCTTCTCGCCCGGCGTGACGGCGGATACAGCCGATTGGACGCAAGGCTTGATGCTCGGGGAACTCTCGGTCAACGCGGTGATCTGCGCACCGCGCGAAGCTGAGAGCGTGCCAGCCGGCACGGTCCTTTTAACCGGTTACGCGCTCACTGGCGGCGGACGCACCATTGAGCGCGTCGAGATCTCGCTCGACGGCGGAGACTCCTGGACTGTGGCCGATCTCTCCGCGGAAGGCAACCGGTGGACGTGGCGTTTCTGGCAGGTATCGCTTCACTTGCCTCCGGGCGCTTACTGCGCTTGCGTGCGCGCGTGGGAGTCAGCGGCCAACACTCAACCCGAAAAGACCAAGCACGTCTGGAACTTCAAAGGCTACATGAACAACGCTTGGCACCGCGTGCGATTCAACGTCATCGGCTGAAAAAGCCGACGACGCCGGGCGCGATCTCTTCGCTTGCGAACTCTTTACGTAGTGCCAATGTCGCTTGCCGCTCACGGAAGCTCAGCCGTTTGCGAAGGACGAACCCGTCGCGCCGCTCGCCGCGGTTGTACCGGGGGGAATTTGTTCTTTGTATTGACAAAAAACGAGCGTCTGACTATACTTGCGCCGAAAACAGACGCCTAGCACGCGCAACGCTTCACGAGGCTCGTCGCCACGAACGCGCACCACACTCAGCGCGTCACAGGCGTCTGTGGCACGGGAAGCAGCAAGCGCCGTTTCGGGTTGCAGTGAAGTCCGAGAGAAAGCGCGAAAATCGCCCTCTTTCCCCTTTCGGGCGCTCTTCTTCTCCCCGTGCGACGTCTCTTTGACGTTTAGCCGCGAGCTGGGAGCTTTTCGTTTGAACGATCTCTTCACAGAGCGCGCTTGCCGAAAGCGATGCGGATCGTCCACCGTTGCTGATTGACCGCTGATGACCAAGCGATGGGATACGGGAACCAACATGGGCATTTTGTACAAAGAAAGGACAAATTCCGTCCCGAAGCTCTCATACCCCCTCTTCGCCATACTTCCGAAAAGCGATTTGGAGGAAAGTTCAAGATGTTCACCTTCCGACCATTCATGAACGCAGGCCGGGCGGCTCTTCGCTGCACGGCAACCATCGCTTCGCTGTTGCTGTTCTTCTCCCCCGCAGAGTCGCAAGTCCTTTATGGATCTATCACGGGCAACGTTCGCGACCCGAACGGCGCGAGCATCGCCGGGGCAACCGTGACGATCACGAACAATCAGACTGGTCTTTCACGAGATGCGGTGACGGATGAATCCGGCAATTACACTTTCGCCACGGTGCCAACTGGCAACTACACCGTCAAGGTCAACCACGCGGGATTCAAGACCTTCACGCGCACGGACGTGCCCGTTACGATCAACAACGTCACGCGGGTCGACATCACGATGGAAGTTGGCACGGTCACCGAGACGGTGACGGTGACGACCGACACACCGCAATTACAGACCGATACGGCAGAGGTCAAAGGCGAGTTGAACAACCGCGCGCTGGAGAATCTGCCCGTTCCGTTAGGCAGGAACTACCAGCACCTGTTCGCCACGTTGCCCGGATTCATGATCACGGGCGAACCCCATTCGGTCGGGTCCAACCCTTCGCGCTCGCTTCAGTTCCACGTCAACGGCGCGTCGAGCAGCATCAACAACACGCGCATCGACGGGGCGAGCGCGACCAACATCTGGCTGCCGCACATCACGGCCTACGTTCCGGCGCTTGAGTCGATCCAAGTGGTCAACGTCGTCACCAACAGTTTCGATGCGGAACAAGGGTTAGCCGGCGGCGCTGCGATCAACGTGCAGATCAAAAGCGGCACCAACGATTTCCACGGTTCGGCCTTCGAGTATCACACTAACCAGCACCTGTCGGCGAAGCCTTATCGCTTCAGCGGTCCCGAGCGCGACAAACCGAAGCTCGTTTACAACCAATTCGGCGGCACGTTGGGCGGTCCGATCAAGCGCGACAAGCTCTTCTTCTTCGTCAGCTACGAAGGGACGTTTGACCGGCGCAATGTCCAACGCGATAACTTCTCCGTTCCGACGGCCAAAGTCAGAAGCGGCGACTTTCGCGATCTCGTGGTAAACGGGCAGCCGGTGGTGATCTACGATCCGGCGACGGGCAACGCCGACGGATCAGGCAGGCAGATCATCAGTTGCAACGGCGTGCAGAACGTCATCTGTCCGGAGCGCATCAATCCGATCTCGAGGAAGATCCTGTCGTTGCTGCCGCTTCCCAACCAGCCGGGCGAGTTCAACAACTACTTCGCCTCCGGCTCGCAGGTCTTCGACCGTCATACCATCGACAGCAAAGTCAATTGGAACATCACCGAAAGCTTCAACATGTTCGGTCGCTTCAGCATGCTTGACTTTCAGGTCGACAATCCGGTCGCCTTTGGGCCACAGATCGAAGGGCCACGGATTGACGGGCGCGCCAACGCTGGAGCCGGGTTCGGCAAGACATACGTCTTTTCGCTCGGCGGAGCTTACACGTTCAATCCCAACTTCGTCATCGATGGCGTCTTCGGGTTCGTCCGCATGAACACCAACAACGAATACCCGAGCATTGGGAAGAATTACGGTCTCGATCTGCTCGGCATTCCCGGCACCAACGGAACCGAAAAGTTCGAGAGCGGCTTCCCGCGTTTCAGCATCTCAGGTTACTCGGTCATCGGCGTCGAAGAGAACTACATGCCCTACTTCCGCAGCGACGACCAGTACCAGTACGTGGTCAACTTCAACTACCTGCACGGCAACCACAGCATACGTTGGGGCGCGGACATCTACCAACAGAACATGAACCACGTGCAACCGGAGTTCATCGTCGGAACGAGCTACGGATCGCGTGGCGGATTCGATTTCGGCGGTGGGCCAACGGCGCTGCGAGGCGGCACGAACCCCAACGCATACAACGCTCTGGCCAGTTTCCTGCTGGGTTTGACGACGCAATTCGGCAAGCTCGAACTGAACGAGTTTCCGATCACGACGCGCGCCACGCTTTACAGCTTCTACGTCCGCGATCAGTGGAAAGTGACGCCGCGACTGACGCTTTCGTTCGGTACGCGATGGGAGTACTTCCCCATTCCGCGACGCGCCACGCGCGGCATGGAACGATATGATCCTGAAACCAACCGCATGCTCATCGGCGGCGTCGGACAAGTTCCGCTTGACCTCGGCGTCAAAGTGAGCAAGACCGAGTTTGCGCCGCGCATCGGCGTCGCTTACCGCCCAACCGAGAAGATGGTCATCCGCGCTGGCTTCGGCATCACCAACGATCCGTACTCCTTGGCGCGCCCGCTGCGCACGAATCACCCGCTCCTCTCCAATTTGGTCGTCCCGGCACCAAATTCTTTCGGCTGGGCCGGGAGGATCGAGCAAGGCATTCCGTCCGTCCCGTATCCGGGACTCGACGACGGCATCGTGCCAGTTCCGGGCAACGTCGCCGTTTATACGCTTGGCAACGAGTTCAAGCGCGGCTACATCAAGTCGTTCAACCTCTTCATCGAGCGGCAGCTTTGGAAGGGGTTCGTCGGCGAGATCGGCTACGTCGGCACGCGCCAAATCGATCAACTCGGCTACCGCGAGCTGAACTACCCGCAGCTTGGCGGCGGGACGGCGAGTCGCGCGCTCAACAGAAAATTCGGGCGCACGGCGGAAACGCTTCTGGTCACGCCGATCGGCAACAGCAGCTATGATGCGTTGCAAGCGAGTCTGAATCGGCGTTTCGCCAATGGGTTCGAACTGCGAGCCAACTACACATTCTCAAAGGCCATCGGCTATGCGCCCAACAGCGACAACACGCTGCTCATAAACATCCCGGAGTTCTATAGCCTGAACAAAAGGCTGCAGGATTTCGATCGCACGCACGTCATTAACATCACGAACATCCTCGAACTGCCTTTCGGCAAAGGGCGCCGTTGGCTGAGCAATGGCGGAGTGGCTGCAACGTTGCTCGGCGGATGGCAACTGAACAGCATCATCCGCTTCGGCAGCGGCACCCCCTTCAGCGTGACCGGACCAGGAACGGGAATCAACGCTCCCGGTAATACGCAGCGCGCCGACTTGATCAAATCCAAAGTCGAAATCTACGGCCGCACAGGGCCAGGGCAACCCTATTTCGACACCTCGGCCTTCCGCGCCGTTCCCTCGAACGAGGTTCGTTTCGGCACCGCCGGATTCAATATCCTACGCGGTCCCGGCTTCTTCCGCTGGGATTTCGGCGTCTTTCGCCGCCTTCCGCTCAGCGAGCGCGTTGACCTGCAACTACGCGCCGACGCGATCAATTTGACCAACACGCCGGTCTTCGC
The DNA here is from genome assembly GCF_040289685.1 of Pyrinomonas sp. Classification (NCBI taxonomy): domain Bacteria; kingdom Pseudomonadati; phylum Acidobacteriota; class Blastocatellia; order Blastocatellales; family Pyrinomonadaceae; genus Pyrinomonas; species Pyrinomonas sp. Next base: position 1,904 of record NZ_PSLQ01000041.1, on the reverse strand, counting down.
CAACCCGGACGGCAGCATCACGAGCACCAACTTCGGCTCGATCACCGGTACGAGCGGTTTGCACTACCCGCGATTCTTCCGTCTGGGATTGAGGCTAGGGTTTTAACCTCCGAGTCGAAGCAACTTGGGCGCGGCTTCGCGCGCGAAGCCGCGCTTTTTTTGCGTTCGTTCGCTAGGGCTGAAGCGCGCTGAGATTCGTCCCAAAAGGCGCTCGTCCCGCGCTCAACCCGCCGGGCATGACCTTAGCGCTCAGCTCTTTTTGGAGCGGTTTCATTAGATCCTCGTTTCTGCACATGCCGCGCGGTCGTCAATAGCCGTCGAGGATGAGCTCTTTTGAATCCGTTCCATAGATCCCCACCTTTGTACACAAGTTGACTGTCCTTCTGGAAAAGTTCTCGCCCATTTAATCGACTTTGAATTCGCTCCGTGGACGCTTGAATCCCCGCTTTCGCCCACTGTCAGAAATCCGCGTCTCGATCGCATCTTTTCTCTTTCCAAATCGTTCTTTGCAGCATATAATCCGTTCTAAAGGATGAAAATTCCGCTACACTTGCGACCAGCGCGGTGTGAAAGGAGTTGATAACGATGCGCGCCAAATTCGTTCCTTGTCTTTTAGTCTTCGCCCTCGTTGGAACGTTTCAAGCAGCACGTGCGCAAGATGCCAACATCGAGCGCGATCAACAAAAAAGGCTTCCACGCTCGCCGGAAACACACATGCCAGAACACTACTTGATCTCGGCCAAAGCTGGCCGCGTCAATGCGGTCTTCGGAGTGGCTGAGTATCAACGCGACGGCAGGTGGCAGATGCTTTCCGCCCGCTTTGCGCTCGACTCAGGCGATGTCATCCGCACGCGCGACGACGGACGAGTCGAGATGTTGCTCAATCCGGGTTCGTACCTGCGCATGTCAGGAGGTTCCGAACTCGAACTCTCCAACGCCTCGCTCGACGATTTGCGAATCAAGATTCAACGCGGCAGCGTCATCATCGAGATCACGGGAGCGAGCGGCGCGCGCCTTCGCCTGCACGCGACGACGCCGCAATCGGAGATCGTCATCGATCGCAACGGCTTGTATCGCATCGACGTCGCGGCCGATGGACAAACGGAAGTAGCGGTCTACAAAGGCAAGGTCCTGGTCAACGGCGTTGAGGTCAAAGACGGACGGAAGCTCGCCAGCGGGATGGCCGCCCCTGTGAAGTTTGACAAAAAGCAACGCGATTCGTTCGACCTATGGAGCCGTGAACGAGCCGAGCTATTGGCACAGGCCAACCGTCGCCTCTCGGAGCGTACAATCAACATGGCCTTTTGGAGCTTCCGCGGAAGCGGCGCGTGGGGCTACGGACGCGCTCCGTACTTCGGCCTCTGGATCTACGACCGCGGCCTCGATTGCTACACGTTCCTGCCGTTCTACTCCTCTTGGTCTTCGCCTTACGGAATAGGCTACCGCAACGGCTTCGGCATCCCGTGGTACTATGCGCGCCCCGAACTGCCGCAAGCCAATCCGCTGCAAATTGCGCGGCCAACGCCTAATCCGTCGGTCGCTCCGCCCGACCGAGGCGTGCCGCATAAGATGCCCGCCGAAACGCTGGAAACGCGACCGCTTCCTGCCGAACAATTGGAGCGGCACATGCAAGGCATCGAACGGTTCGACCGCGATCTGCGAACGCGGGCGATAGAGCGAGGGATCGAGATGGAAGGCGGAGTAGGCGGTCGCCCCGTTGATATTCCAGCCCGCACGCGCGCCAGCGAAGCGGCCCCCGCCGCTGTTCCAGCAACGCCCACTGCGCCGCCAGCCCCTTCCGTCCCGAACGACATGCCGCGACCGAGTCATAAGGGCGGACGCGAAATAGACGTTCCGTAAAATCGGTTTGAGATCGCCCGTAAAGAGCGAGAGAGCCAAGATAA
>NZ_PSLQ01000040.1:0-31487 GCF_040289685.1 Pyrinomonas sp. | reverse complement strand
TGTAAGACCCTACACAGCCCCGCTGTGTAGGGCAGCGCCCGATGAAGCGCGAACCATCCCGGAGCACCTTCGGGAATCCCCCGGCTTTAGCCGTGGGGAGGATGTCAACTGGCGAGAAGGCGATGCCGTTCGGGCGCTTGAAGCTTTTGTCGAGAAGCGTCAGCTCGCCGCGCGGCGACAAACGATAGATGCCATAGAAGCCCAATTCCTCTTGCTCCGAACGGATACCATAAGGCGGGTCGGTGAAGTATATGCTTCCGTCGGAGCGAATGGCCGCGTCGTTCGGACTATTCAAGCGCTTCCCTTGGTAGCGCGCGGCGAGCGTGACGATGGAACCATCGCGCTCCGTGCGCGACACTCGCCCGTCATGTTCGCACGTGATGAGCCGGTTCTGCAGATCGAAGAGGTTGCCGTTGGCGTGGCCTGAAGGTTGACGGAAGACTGCGACGCGTTTCGTCTTCGGATCCAACCTGTAGATGGTGTTGGCCGGGATGTCGCTAATCCGCGCGGATGCCACGCTGGCCCTTCGGTGAAGCGGAAACCGTCGGCGATCTTCTCGATCTTCGTGCCGGGCGCGATGATCGCCGAGAGCGTTTCTTGCGCGTCGGCGGCTTCGAAAAAGAGCAGGCAGAGAGCAAGCGACAGCAGAAGAAGCGGCATGCGTTTCTCCGTGACAGACGGCTCAATCGGCGGCAATCGTTTCCGCCTTCAACCTCTCCGTTTGGTAATGCGTAATGAGCGCTTGAATCAATTCATCGAGTTCGCCGTCCATCACCAGATCGAGTTGATGGAGCGTTAGCCCGATGCGGTGATCTGTCACACGGTTCTCTTTGAAGTTATAAGTTCGGATCTTCTCCGAACGATCACCGCTCCCGATCATGGACCGTCGTTCGCTGGCCAGTTCTTCATGCCGCTTGCGCTCTTCCATCTCCTGCAAGCGCGCGCGCAGCACGCGCATCGCCTTCTCGCGGTTCTTGATCTGCGATTTTTCGTCCTGAATCGAAACGACGATCCCAGTCGGCAGGTGTGTGATGCGCACGGCGGAATAGGTCGTGTTGACCGATTGGCCGCCTGGTCCCGACGAGCAGAAGGTGTCAATGCGTATGTCTTTCGGATCGATCTTGACATCAACCTCTTCGGCTTCCGGTAAGATGGCCACTGTCACCGCCGACGTGTGGATGCGCCCGGAGCTTTCGGTTTGCGGCACGCGCTGCACGCGATGCACGCCCGATTCGTATTTGAGTTTGGAGTAGACGCCTTCGCCTTCGATCACGGCGACGGCCTCTTTAACGCCGCCGATGTCGGATTCCGAGACATCGAGCAGCTCAAAGCGCCACCCCTGTCGTTCGGCATAGCGATGGTACATGCGCAGTATCTCAGCCGCGAAGAGCGTTGCTTCGTCGCCGCCGGTTCCGGCGCGCACTTCCAAGATGACGTTCTTTTCGTCGTTCGGATCGCGCGGCAACAGGAGCATGCGCAATTCGCTTTCGCAAGAACGGATGCGCTCTTCCAAAGAGTCGATTTCAACGCGTGCCAGCTCGCGCAGCTCTTCGTCGTTGCTTTCTGCGAGCATCTCGCGCGCCCCTTCGAGTTCGCGCTTAAGAGCCTTCCACTCGCGATACTTTTCGACTATCTCGCCCAACTGCCGGTGCTGTTTGACGAGTCGACCGTAGGTTGCCGGCTCGGCCAGCACGTCGGGTGAGGAGAGTTGCGTCGTCAACTCCTCGTAGCGTCCTTCGATCTGGTCCAACTTCTCTAGCATAACTCGTTCTTCGATATCTTCTAATGCGACTTGAGAATAGAGAACGACGCCGACGTCGAACGCTTGCGCTCTGTGGCGCAGCTTATCGAAACGTCGGCGTCGGAACTCTTCGGCTAACGCTTACGCTTCTCGATGTGCGCTTTTCTCCTTGTCATGCCGTCCCCGTCTGTTCTTTGCGCGCATACCGCTTGTTGAAGCGATCGACGCGCCCCGCTGTATCGACCAGCTTCTGTTTGCCCGTGAAGAACGGATGGCAGTTCGAACAGATTTCAACGTGCAGGTCCCCTTTGCGCGTCGAGCGCGTGCGAAAGCTCGTCCCGCAAGCGCAATAGACCGTGATCTCGTTGTACTCCGGATGAATGCCTTGTTTCATTATCGCTCGTCCTCGAAGATTCCCGTTTTTAGCCAAGTCGTTAATAATAATTCCCTGCTTGCGCTTGGGTCAAGCTAAGGCGAGAAAGCTTTTAACGCCGTGTCTGCTGAGGGTGCTCTCACAGCTAGCGCGCCATGAGAAGAACCGTTTGCGCTCGCAAACGAAGCCAGCATTCACTAGCTGCGTTGACAACAAGCCGTCGTTGGTGATAAAAGGCCCCGATTTACCCAAAGGATTTTCAACTATCTTACAAAGAGATGAGGATCATTCGCCTTCCCGTTCAAACGCTGACTCGCGAAAGCTTCGCCCCCTACGGCGTCGTCATCGACCGTCGCGGCACGGTGGAGATAGACCTAGGCGGCGGCACGCCGAGCATGACGGGCGCGACTGCCGAACGTCGCCCTTTCCGCTTTGAGTTCATGGCTCGCCATCAACGAACGATGCAAGTCTTCTCGCCGCTCGTCGGCTCGCGTGCCGTCATCGCGGTTGCGCCGCCGAACGGGCGTCAAGCTCCCGATCTGGATGAGATCGCAGCGTTTCTCGTCGATGGTCGCTGGCCTTACGCCTATCATCGCGGCACTTGGCATACGCCGCCTTTCCCGCTCGACGAATGGGCGTCGTATCTGGTCGTCGATCGCCAAGGGACGCTCGAAGAGGATTATGAACTAGTCGATCTGCGCGCCGTGTATGGATGCAGCTTTGAATTCGACTTGCCCTAAGAAGCGCGGCGAGCTTAGGCGAGTGGAGCCTCGGCTCATTGATCAATTGCGAGCTTAAAGGTCAGAAGCGCTGCGCCGCGCGAGACTGCCGATGAGCAGATCTTTGTTCGCTGTCATTTGCAAACGTAAAGGTAGAAGAAAGGGTCCTTCGCTTGAGCTGACGCCTTCTCGTCGAACCAGCGATCGACGTCTTCCGGATGGCGCAATTCGTCACGCAGCAACGCGAGCACGAGATCGTGAGCGAGCACGGTATTGAAAGGCTTGTCGTAAGATCTTCCGCCTCCCGCGCCAGCCAACTTGAGCAAAAACGGAACGCGGGCATCGAGCGGCAAAGAGGCGAAAGGCCGCTCCTCTGCTCGAAGGTCCCCTTTGAAAAAGAAATCGTAAGCATCTATTCGCCACCAATGATCCGACATCAATAGCAAGCTCGTCTCATCCCACAGCCCCGCGTTTTCGAGGACGCGACGCAATTCGCCGACGGTTCTATCCACGAGCGCTAAGTTGTCAAAGTAGCTTCCTTCGCCCGAAGCCGTCGCCTCGCCCGTCCGACGATCGAATATCTCGGGCAGATGCGGAATTGGGAAATGGACGAAAGCGAGATCAACGTTTCGATCAACGATCAAACTTTTGGCCTCTTGCATCACTTCTTGGTAGATCAGCAAGTGGAGTTCGGGCCCATAGGCTATACGTCGCGCCTTTGTTTTTCTTCTGTTGAGGAGGCGGTAACCGAGCGGTAGGCTGGCGATCATCTCGTCGCTTGCGAGCGCATGCTTCATCTGGCCCCATAAGCCGAGATGCTTGGCGACCAACGTGCGCGCATCTTCGCATCTTTCTACATCAGCGGCGAAACTGCGGCAGTACGGATGATACCAACCGACCACTCCGACGCGGAACCCTAGCTCTCGCGCCCTTTTGAAGACCGTCGCGGTCTCGCTTACGGGCACGCCTTTGAACTCGCCAGCCATCTTCAGCGAGGGGCCGCTCGCACCAGCCGTTGGGTCAAGAGAGCAAACGATCTTTCCCGTAAGAAGCGATGGGATCGCCATCATCGTCAACCTGTTGGGCGGATAAGCGTTTTCAGCGTGCCATGACCGAGCGCGCAGATCGTCCAACTCCGGAAGCGCGACGCTCGACGGACGGAGCAGAAAGGTCGCGCGCTGGTCCAATTCGTCGAAGACTATCCAGACGACCCTTTGGCGACGCTTCTGTGCAGCCGGCAAAATGCCCGCGGTGTTTGCCGCTGAGGGGCGCCCCTCTTTCCGCCATTGCCATGCGGCTTGCCCGAAAGTTACGAGGACGAAAGGCGAGAAGAGCAACGTGACCTTGGTGCCCAAAGCGAGCAACTCGCGCTTGAAACGCGAGAAGGCGAGAAGGAAAAGGGCTATCGCAAGGGCTGCCAACGGAGCGAAAAGCGGGAGGACGTGGTTGGACGACTCTCCACTAACAGCGCCGAGCCTCAATCTCAGCACGTTTACGGGGACGAGCAACAGAAGCAGAAAAGAGATGCGCGCCAATTCAAGCAGCCATCCGCCGCTGCGCCTCGCCAATCTCGCTCCGCAAAACAAGAGCGCGGCGACGATCAACACATCGAACGAGATGACGGGAGCCGGGAGTGCATCATCATGGCTGTAGTTCACAGCGCTATCGAGCGATTTTATCCATTGAGACAGGAGAAGAAGGTTCGCCAAAGACAACGCCACCAGCGCATCACGCAAAAGCGCCGACTTAACTCCTACTTTTTGCGGAGGAAGTAGAGCCATCTGTCAGTCCTGCCCAATCTTTTTTTGTCGAGCAGTTCGAACCTGCAAGCGCAACATCTTTCGAACGAATCGCGCGTCAGATGAACGAACAAATCCTCACGACCGCGCGCCATTTGCCGAAACAGTGGATCCTCTGGCGGAACGAATTCCAGCACGGCGAATCGAGAGGTGAGCGCAGCAGCGAAGTTGACTATCTCATTCAACGGAATCCGTTCCGTGACGAGCATGTGATGCAAAATAGCGAGCATCATCACCAAATCGAACGCGCCGTGCGCTCTGCTCTCAAACGAAGCGCACTCACGATTGCGCCAACCGATCGCCGGGCTCGGTCGTGAAATATCGATGACCAAAGGCAGCACCGAACGATCTTCGTCGCGCGCTCGACGCCAAACGACGCCGACGACCGCAGGATCGGAATCGATGGCGATCACCTGCGAACCGCTCCTTGCCGCAAGAAGGCTAAACGTTCCCGTGTTGCAACCCGCATCCAATACGTCGCGGGGGCGATGAAAGCTGATGAAGTTCGCGACGAGTCGGATCTTATCTGCCGTGTAATCACCGTCGTGATATCGAACGTATTCGAACCAGGTGGATCTTTTGTTCTCTGTAGGTCGCACTGCATCGAGCTTCCTTCGAAGAACCCGCAAGGTCTTTGACAAGATGAAGACCGCTTGCTGAGGAGATGAGGCTCTCCTCTTTTCGTAGAGCGACGCGGAGCGGGCAACTCGCCTTTGCGAAAGGAACGCCGGCAGCCAAACCAAAGAGAAGAACGGAGGCAGAAAGCGTCGCCAGCGACCGCAAAGGGCTTCCGCTTCCTCTGGCGACAGACCGTCCCGCCGAGAGATGAAGATTTGATCCAACCTTATTCCGAATTGCTTGTTCAAAAGGAGCGGCAGTAGAAAAGTCCGCATGAACTGCCCGGCAGCGCGCCATACGAAGTCGAGCGGATCGCGCTTCTCAAAAGAGAGCAGATCGATGAAGACCGGCTGGCAATTGCGATAGAGGATGTTGTAGGGAGTCGCGTCTTTGAGCACCATCCCTTCGCCCAAAACGCTCTCGGCCAAGTCCAGCGTCAGCTCAGCAGCCGCGTGGAGCATCTCCGGCGGCCACTCGTACGGGAAGGTCGGGAAACGCACCCGCTCGTGTTCGACGAGATGCAACCCTTCGGGCAACTCTTCTTCACGCAAGACATGGATGAGGGACGGGCCTTCGGCTTCGCCGATCACCCTCGTACCGATGAGCTTGCCGGCCTCGCAGTAGGTCCTGAAAGTGCCCGAATCGAGGAAGCGGAGCAGATCAGCCCAAGCTGCCGGTTCCACGGCGCGCCAGATCCTTTCGCCATCCGTAAGAACAAATCCCGACGGATCACGAAAAGAGAGGGGACGGAGAACACCGCTCTCGACCGCTAATGAGCGCTTCATTCTCAGCCGGTGTTCGATGGATGAAGGTTTAGATTGCCTCCCGGGGCAAAATAGTTCGGGCAGATCCGGGACTGGAAATCAGTGCGATCACCACCGTTCTTCGCCACCGTGACGGATCTCCTCGCTCTTCTGCTCGCAGGCTTGGGAAGACCTTGAACGAAAGCCGAAGATCCGGGACCAGAAAGAACGCGCGTAGAACGCTGCGCCGAAGAAGAACGCAATCAGCAACTGCCAGAGCAAAGCCCCCGAGCCGGGGTCAACGTAGAACAAAAAGCACGAACCATTCACCATCTGAAATCTTCCTTTCCGTTTTCGTCCTCCCTGGGATCGGCACCCCTGGCCGGAAGAAAGATCGAAAGAGGAAGAACGTTCCCCCCAAGCCTCTGCTGCGTTCCTCCTCTCTTCTGCCAAGCCCTCGAAAAAGCGCATTCACCGTTATGCCATCTGGCGATGAGCGACGCCGAAGAGATCCCTTCCGGGGTCTTTTGTGCGCCTCTCTGAATCGGAACCTGCCGACTCAAAATATTTAGACGCCGCGCGTGCGAAAAAGTTCGGAAAATCTCTCTGAACGAGGTCTAACAACGCTGAAAAGGGGCGAAGGGCACATCCCCTCAAGGAATCTTCGCGGGGCTACGAAATGCGACTGGGTCGGCATACGGTCCACGCGCCCGGAGCGTGAGACTCGCGTACATCCGCCCGAGGATCCCGCCGCGCTTCATTCGGGGAAGACGTCACAGGACGAGAGCCGCAAAGGGAAGTGGCTCAAACAAGCGCCTACACGGGCGAGACGCGCGCCGTGTGAAGCAAGACGCAAAGGAAACTAGTGACTCGAACGGGGTTTCCTGTCAAAACGATGATCAATCGCGTCAAAAGCGGCCTCAACCTGAGGCGCGCACGCGAAGAGCTGTGCCGAAAGCGCAGCGTCAACGCAGCCACAAGGCACCGCTCGGCCTTAAGGCGCGCCAGCTTCTGTATCTTTCGGTCAGCGCGTCGAATGTAAGGCGGCGCACAATTCCAAATGTGCTTTTTTTCGGCGAGCCCAAAGGAGCTTCTCCGCGCGTCGCAGGCATGATCTTCTCGCAACGTCTTTGACCGAAAGGGTACTCGCGCTATCAAGCGGCACAATCGTGAGGCCGTCCGGCGATCAAAGCGAGTGCGTGATGAAGCACTGGACGCACGATCTCGAAACATTCGCGCACGCCTTTTGGCGAGCCCGGAAAGTTGATGATCAAAGCCTTCGACCTAATACCACACACGCCGCGCGAGAGGATCGCCGTCGGCGTCTTTTTGAGCGTCTCCATGCGCATCGCTTCGGCCAATCCCGGCACTTCGCGCTCGATGATGGCGCGCGTCGCCTCAGGCGTGTTGTCGCGTGGCGCGACGCCCGTACCTCCGGTCGTCACGACGAGGTTGATGTCGGGTCGGTCGGCGAGTTCGCGCAAACGCTCGCGCAACGGCTCAAGGTCGTCCGACATGATCTCTCGAACGATGATCTCGGCTCCCAGTCCGCCGAGCAATTGGACCAGCGCTTCGCCCGATGCATCGGCGCGTTCGCCACGCGAACAAGCATCGCTAACGGTGATCACTGCGGCGCGTATCTCCATCGCCTCAATCTCCTTTGCGCGCGCGCGCCCACTCGCGCAGCATCTTCAACCACTCGAGCCGTCCCATCCTCTCGCTTTCGGCCAGAAAGCTCTCGACCGCCTTAGACGTCAATCCGGGCAGCGCCGCGCTTTCAGTGATCTCCACATACTCCCGCCCTTGAAGAGAGAAGAACTGTAGTCGCCTGCCATCGTAACGCCACACCTCTGGAACTTCCAGTGCAGCAAAGGTTGCCATCTTGTCGATGGATGAACGGGTGATGTCGATTTCAACGACCAGATCCGGCGGCGGATCCGTCGCCAGATCGATCTCTTCTTTGCCGCGCACGCGCGGTTCATTGGCGAAATAGAAGCAAGCGTCCGGTTCGAAACCGCGCGCTAGATCTTCACGGCGGAAGGTCGTCGAACCAAAACCACGGTGATTCAAACCGAACTCTTCCGCGATCACGGCGATCAGCATGGTGACGGCATCTTTCAGCTGTTCATGCTTAGCTGATGGGCTCATGATCTCCAACGTGCCGCGATCGTAAAAGAGTCGCGGGCTGCTCGCTTCGGCGTGATCGCGAAGCAACCTCTCATACGCCTCCCAACTGACGTTGCGCAGAACCACGCGCTGTTCGGCTAGCGTCGTCGCCGCAGTCATTTTTCTGACCTCGTCCTGGCGCGATCAAAACGCGAGGCTATTTTTCCATTTCGCGTGCTCTTTGAGCCAACAGCGATCCATGACGACGAGCAAACCGGCATCGAGCGCTCGTTCCGCCGCCGCCTGGTCAATCACGCCCTCTTGCAACCAGACGGCCTTCGCGCCGATTTGAATCGCCTCATCAACCGCCTTTCCCGCTTCTTCCGACCGCCGGAAGATGTCCACCAGTTCGATCTTCTCAGGCACATCGCGCAACGAAGCATAGGCTCGTTCGCCCAGAACCTCACGCTCGTGCGGATTGACCGGAATAACGCGGTAGCCGTTGCGCTTCATGTAGCTGGCAACGCCGTGCGACGGACGCCAAGGGTTGGATGACAATCCGACAACGGCGATCGTGCGACATTCTCGGAGAATCCAGTCGATCGTCTTGCGGTCGTTAATCCTCGTCTCGTCCCTCATCGTACGTGCGTCGAAAAAGCGACTTGCGAATGCAGTTCTTGCAAAGAGATGATCGAAGCGTCCTCGCGTCCACGCGAAGCGATCGCTTCCACCAACGCTTGCGCCCCGGTCATGGTCGTTACGCACGGGACGTTATATTGCAATGCGGCGCGTCTGATCGCCTGCTCATCGTAGTGCGAAGCGCGCCCGAGCGGTGTGTTGATGATGAGCGCGATCGCGCCGCGCTTGATGTAGTCGACGATGTTCGGACGCCCCTCGTTCACTTTGAAGACGGTTTCGACCTCAAGCCCGACCTCGCGCAAACGTGCCGCCGTGCCGACAGTCGCCATCAAGTTGAAGCCGAGCCGCTTGAGCCTGCGCGCTAGGACCACCGCTTGACCTTTATCCGCATCGTTGACGCTGATGAAGGCCGTGCCGCTGGTCGGAAGTTTCAATCCTGTCGCGAGCATCGCCTTGGCGTAAGCCTCGCCGAAGCTATTTCCAATGCCCATCACTTCGCCCGTCGAGTGCATCTCCGGTCCGAGGATCGGATCGACACCCGGGAATTTATTGAACGGGAAGACGGGCGATTTGATGAAGAAACGAGCGACCGTCAGGTCTTCTGGCAGGTTGAAATCCTTGAGCGGCCTTCCGGCCATGACGAGCGCGGCGATGCGCGCCAGCGGCACGCCCGTCGCCTTCGAGACGAACGGCACGGTGCGTGACGCGCGCGGGTTGACTTCAAGCACATAGACGCGATCATCCTTGACGGCATACTGCACGTTCATCAACCCGCGCACGCCGAGCGCGCGCGCAAGGAGCCGCGTGTAGTGGCGGATCGTTTCAAGATGCTCCGGCTCGATCTTGACCGGCGGCAACACGCACGACGAATCGCCCGAATGTATCCCCGCTTCTTCGATATGCTCTTGAATTCCAGCGATGACGCAGGCGGTTTCATCCGCGATCGCATCGACGTCGAACTCCGCCGCACGCTCTAAAAATTTATCGATCAAGACGGGCTTCTCCGGCGATGCGTCAACGGCCGTGCGCATGTATTCATCCAAGCTCTTTTCGTCGTAAACGATCGCCATCGCGCGCCCGCCGAGAACGTAGCTCGGTCGCACGAGCACCGGATATCCGATTTTGGCGGCGATATCTTTCGCTTCTTCGCCCGACGTAGCCGTGCCGTTTTCGGGCTGCGGGATGCCAAGTTGGCGCAGCAAAGCGCCGAAGCGCTTGCGATCCTCGGCGAGATCGATCGAATCGGGCGACGTGCCGATGATCGGCGCGCCAGCCTCAGCCAAACGCACGGCCAGATTGAGCGGCGTCTGCCCACCGAACTGCACGATGACGCCCGTCGGCTTTTCGACGTCAATGACGTTCATCACGTCCTCGAAGGTGAGCGGTTCAAAATAGAGTCTGTCTGATGTGTCGTAGTCGGTTGAGACCGTTTCGGGATTGCAGTTGACCATGATCGTCTCATAACCGGCCTCGCGCAAGGCAAATGACGCATGGCAACAACAGTAGTCGAATTCGATTCCCTGCCCGATGCGGTTCGGCCCAGATCCCAGGATCATGATCTTCGGGCGCTCGGTCGGATTCGCTTCATCTTCGTCCTCGTAGGTCGAATAAAGGTAGGGCGTGTGCGATTCGAATTCAGCGCCGCAAGTATCGACTCGTTTGTAAACGGGGACGATCCCTAAACGTTTGCGGTATTCGCGCACCTCCTGCTCCGACCGTCCCGTAAGGTATGCCAGACGCCGGTCAGATAGTGCGACCTCTTTGAACTCGCGCAACAAGTCAGCCGGTATCTCTTCGAGCGCGCGCCCTTCGACGCGAGCCTGAACGTCCATCACCTCTTTGATCTGTTCCAAAAACCACGGATCGATCCGCGTCAAACGGTAGATCTCATCGATGGACCACCCGATTCGCAACGCGTAAGTGATGTAGGAGAAGCGTTGCGAGTTGGGGCGCGCAAGCTTTCGCTGCAGCTCGTCTTCGGGCACATTCGCCAAGCGAAGCGGTTTGACCGCTTCGAGCGAGCGCAAGCCCTTGAAGAGCGCCTCTTTGAAGGTGCGCCCGATGGCCATCACTTCGCCGACCGATTTCATCTGCGTGCCGAGGACGTCTTCGGCTTCGCGAAACTTCTCGAAGTTCCACTTCGGTATCTTCACCACGACGTAATCGATCGTCGGCTCAAAGCTGGCCGGAGTCTTCTTCGTGATGTCGTTCGGTATTTCGTCGAGCGTGTAGCCGACAGCGAGTTTGGCGGCGATCTTGGCGATCGGGAATCCAGTCGCCTTTGAAGCGAGGGCCGAGGAGCGCGATACGCGCGGGTTCATCTCGATCACGCGCACGTCGCCGTTCTCCGGATTGACGGCGAATTGGATGTTCGAACCGCCCGTCTCAACTCCAACCTTGCGAATGATGCGGATCGCCATATCCCGCAGGCGTTGATACTCAACGTCCGTCAAAGTTTGCGCCGGCGCGACCGTGATCGAATCGCCCGTGTGCACGCCCATCGGATCGAAGTTCTCGATCGAGCAGATGATCACGACGTTGTCCGCCAAATCGCGCATCACCTCAAGCTCGAACTCTTTCCAACCGAGGATCGATTCCTCGATCAAGACCTCATGGATGGGCGAAGCGGCAAGCCCATTGCGCACGATCTCTTCGAACTCTTCCGGGTTGAAAGCCGTGCCGCCGCCCGTGCCGCCGAGCGTGAACGATGGACGGATGATCGCCGGATACCCGGTCTTGCGGACGATTCGTTGGGCATCTTCCCACGAACGCGCGAAACCGCCGCGCGGCATCGGCAACCCGGCTTCATCCATCGCCCTCTTGAAAAGCTCGCGATCTTCGGCGATGCGTATCGCGTTGCGGTTTGCGCCGATCAGTTCGACGCCGTAACGGTCGAGCACCCCTTCGTCGGCGAGCGCGATCGCCAAATTGAGTCCCGTTTGACCGCCAACGGTCGGAAGCAGCGCATCGGGCCGTTCGCGGGCGATGATCTCGGAGACGAATTCGACTGTGAGCGGCTCAATGTAGGTCCGATCGGCCATCTCCGGATCGGTCATGATGGTCGCCGGATTGGAGTTGACCAACACCACCTCGTACCCTTCCTGTCGAAGGGCTTTGCAAGCCTGCGTGCCCGAATAATCGAACTCGCACGCTTGCCCGATGACGATCGGCCCGGAGCCGATGATCATTATCTTGCGAATGTCAGTCCGTTTCGGCATCTTGCTACAAGACGAGCGGATCTTCTCCGGTTCAAAATTCAAGGCATTATACACAAACTGCGGCGCCAGTTGTAACGCGCCGCGCTCTCTCCGGCGCCGAACTGACCGCTTTTTGCCCGGCGAGTCGAAACGGGATCGAAAAGCGTTTCGAAAGGTGTCCCGAGCCACCAAAGCGTCGCGATCGCCGCTTGCAGAACCAGCCCGGTTTTGGAAAAGCGTCTCGAAAGGATTCTCGAGTTACCGACGCTTGACCAAAATCGGTACGAGCATCAGTTTGAAAAGCGTCTCGAACTCGAAAGGCCCCCCCCAGGAGGGGATTGAACGTTGTAAGCGTCGGGAAGGAGCGTTTGCTCGACGGACCGCGTCCGCGGATCCAGCACCGAGACGCCTGATCAGCGCGCTTTCGCATCCCGTCGTAAGCGCTCCCCTCATTAGCGTGACGGGTCAAGGCTAACACGTTGAGGATGAAAAGCACATCGTCGGCGCGCGCAGGCGATCCCCTCATTAGCGTGATGGGTCAAGGCTAACGCTCTCCGCCGAAGAGAGCGCCCGTGCTTGCGCTCGCCTCGTCATCCGAGGCGCTCCAGCCATCGCCATTCTCTCGTTCCACCTTCAATTCCAATCCGCCGGTGAACCTAGACGCTATGTTAAAAAATAGGGCGGTCAGCAATCCAACGACGAAAAAGGTTGCGCCGTAGAGGATCGGACTCAAGAGTGCTTTTCAACTATGTCCAGGGGGTGTGAGGGGCGCTTCTATCTTACTGTTGTGCGTCGAAGCGGCGACGGTAATCATCGCCTTCGATCACGACCGTTTTGCACATTTCATAGAGGCGCGAACGCAAGCGGACGCCGATGCGGTCCTCCAACGTTTCTTCAATCGGGTTGCGTCGCGCGTCCATGTAGTTCGTCGTGATGATGGTGAGCTTCCGCTCGTTGTAGCGCGTGCCGATCACCTGCATCATCGTATCGCGCACCCAATCGGTCGGCTTGCTCGCGCCTAGCTCGTCGAGTACGAGCACTTCGGCTTGATAAACTGGGGCAAGAATGCGTAGTTCCGATGTTTGCGATACGGGATTGTAAGAGTCCTGTATCTCTTTGAGCAGCGTGCCGAAATCGTAGAACAGACACGACACGCCCTTTTCGATCAAACCGCGAATGATCGCTACAGCCAAATGGGTTTTGCCGACTCCCACCGGGCCCATGAACAGAAGGCCGCGATCCACTGCCGGGTATTCGCGCACGAGACGAAAGGCGTAATTGAAGGCGCGAAGCTGCGAGCCGTTGCCTTGCGCCGGATAGTAATTTTGCAAGGAACATTCGGCGTAGCGGCGCGGGATACGTGCCGCTTCGAGGAGCTTCTTCGTTTGGTTCTCGGTGCGGCAACGACAACGCCGCGCGCCTTTGCCGGGCACCACTTCCATGCCTGTCCCGAAGCAGTATGGACACGCGGACGAAAGCGATCCTTCCGCAGGCGAGGTCTCCGGTTCCGTCATCTCGGGAACCGCGAACAACGGGTGAATTTTCGCGTTGTCGGACGACATGGGCATTCCGAACGTCGAACGTACGCTTTCACTGCGCGAATCGGGCGCTTCAAGACCACGCGCTGATCGTTGGCGCGGCGGATTATAGCATCCGCGCCGCCGATTTCAAGAGTCAATTTGCCAACCCTGCGCCGACGGTCCGACTTTTGAGCCGGAGCCGCTGCTATCGAACAGCGACGTTTTGATCATACGGTTGAGAACCAGCTTTTTTCGTCGCGAGAAGAATCGTTGACCGAAAGGCCAAGCGATGAGCTTTCGCCGAAGGTTCAATTTTGCACCATCGCCATCAGTTCTTTCGGTTGATCGAAAGGTCGAAAGATGAACTTTCGTCTAACTCCGATGAAGATCTTCCCGCAAGGCTCTTGCGCCACCCATGACGTGCCGTTTCGACGAAATTTTGGTCGTCAGGTCTCGACCATCTCAAAAGATATCGAACTCTCGAAGCCAGATTGAGATGCTATGATAAATGCTAGGCTGTCGGGTATTTGCGTCACAAAGGGCGTCGGACTCTCAAAGCTCCATCGGGCGCCGCCAACGAAGCGCGTCGCGAATGCGAAAGGTCGCGCGAGTCGTCGCCTCTAATTCCGCCAGCGTGATCGGAGCGGGACGGCCTTCAACCAACATCGCGCGAAGCGCTTTGGCCTGCTCCCACTGCCCCTTGTCTTGACTGCGAAGTCGCATCTTGCGCTCGCGCCCGCGATAGTAAGCGCGCGCCGAGCGGAAATCGTCGAGCACGAAGGTGCGCCCTTGGCCGAAGATCTCAATGCGCTCTTTGGGAAGCGCGCGGTCACCTTCGGAAAGATACGCGATGCAACCGTTCGAACCGTCACTGAAGCGAATGGTGATGAAGACCGAATCTTCGCAGACGATCTCGTGATTGCGCGTTTCGATCTCTTCCGCATAGACGCGCACGGGAAGCGCGCCCGTCAAAAACTGCATTAGATCGATGAAGTGGCAGACCTCACCGATGATGCGCCCGCCACCTTCGCGCGGATCTTGCGTCCAATGCTCGCGCGGAAGGCGTCCGGCGCTGACGCGGTAGAGGATCGAAAGCGGCTCGCGTCTAGCTTCGAAGAACTCTTTAGCGGCGCGTGCAAGCGGCGAAAAGCGCCGGTTGAAACCGACCATCAGTTGCGCCGAAGAGCGCGCCGCGGACGCAACGACGCCATTCAACTGCTCATCGTCGAGCGCCAACGGTTTCTCAACGAAGATGTGGCGGTTGCATTCCAAAGCCCGCCTCGCCAACTCGGCGTGAAGATCATGGCGCGTGGCGACCACGACCAGATCGATTTGGTCATCGTTCAAGATCTCGTCGGCGCTGGCGACGCAGTAGCGAAACCCATACCGCTCGGCCACATCGCGCGCCGAAACGCCCGAAGCGGTCGCCACCGCATGAAATTCCATGCCGGCGGCCTGCAGCGCCGGAAGCAGCATCGTGCGAGCGTAATTGCCGGCGCCGATCAATCCGACGCGCACCTGCCGCGTCGTAGGCGCTTTGCGTGCGGCAGTCACCTCGACGCGCCTTGCGATGGGACGCGCCTCATCGTACTGCAACAAAATTCCCAGATACGGTTCGCGCCGCTCGCCAGCGATCAACCTGTAAGCTGCCTCGGCCTCTTCGATCTTGAAGCGGTGCGTGATGAGCGGATCGAGATCGATCCTTCCTTCAGCGACGAGGTCGAGAAAAGCCTCTAGATTACGCCCTTCGGTCCATCGGACGTAAGCGAAAGGATAGTCATGACCGCGTTCTTCGTATTCGGGATCGTACCGGCCCGGCCCATAGGAACGCGAAACGACGAGCGAAAGCTCCTTTTCGTAATAGACCTTGCGCGGCACGTTCATGCCGACCAGTCCGACCGCCACTACGCGACCGCGAAGGCGCGCGACTTCGCCGGCGAACTCGATGGGTTCGTTCGATGAGGTCGCCGCCGTGATCAAAACGGCATCGGCGCCGCGCCCGCGCGACCAATCCAACACAGCCCGCTTCGTTTCGGCGTTGATCACCGCCCCGTCGTCTGCACCGAGCGAGCGCGCCAATGCCACTTTGCTCGCCTCTAGATCGAGGCCGAAAACTCGACAACCGTTCGCCTTGAGAAGCTGCACGGTCAACTGGCCCAGCAATCCAAGTCCGATGACGACCACCGCTTCGCCGAGAGTCGGCTCGGCAAGGCGCACGCCTTGCAACGCAATGGCCCCGAGCGTGCCAAACGCAGCCTGCTCGAAAGAAACGTTGGCAGGCACGCGCGCGCACAGATTCTTCGGCACGGCGAGCATCTCCGCATGCGACGCGAACCCAGCGCCCGCACAAGCGACGCGATCGCCAACGCGAAATTCCGTAACATCGTCGCCAACGGCGACGACTGTGCCAGCAGCGCTGTAGCCGAGCGCGGTGGATGAAGCAAGACGCGCTTGCACAGCGCGCACGGTTTGCCACAGCCCCTCGTTTTTGGCCTTTTGAATGACTTGCCGGACCAAATCGGGTCGCTCGCGCGCTTTGCCGAGCAGACTCTTTTGACCCAGCTCAACCGTCATCCGTTCGGTTCCGGCGCTGATCAATGAAGCTGCCGTGCGTATGAGAAGGCGTCCGCGCTGCGCTGTCGGCGGCGGCACCTCGACGACGCGCACCTCACCCGTTTTCGGATTTTGCAGAACCTGTTTCACTCTCTCGAAAACCCTCGCCGCAAGCGAAAGTTAAGACGGCCTATCGCCACCGCCGAGAAGGCCGCGCCAGCAATAGAGACAGCGTCGCTCGCCATGATGACAACCGCTGAGAGCTCGCCTTCCCGAACCACCGAACCGGCGCGCTCACGGCGCGATCAACAATCCCCACGCGAGCAACAGAGCCAAAAACAACAGCCCCGCCAACGCAAACAGATGCGGCCACCGCCAAATGTTGCGCCGACAAGCGCGGCAATGCGTTCCCAAACGATGCAGCGGTCTTTCGCAATAAGGACACCTCATTGCTCCCTCTTTTCGCCGAGCAACCTTGCGCGCCCGTTAGGAGTCGAACGAGCGTTCGATCTAGAAGTTTGCGCGGTTCGCACGTCATAAGTCAAACCATCGGCCAACCGCGCACGCGATCGAACGGATGAGAAGGACGCTGGTCGCGCGACGTGCGCGGACATGGTATATTGTTTGCCTCGACATCTCCCCGGAGCCATTTCGGAGAGGATGGTTGATGATGAATTTGATCCGCGGGATTTTACAGAGAATTGGCATCACGGATGGCATCGGACGACCCAAACTTCGCATTCTTTTGTTGGACGATGATGTGCAACGCCACCGCTGGTTCGCCAAAATGTTCGGTGCAGATGAACTCGACGTGGCCAGCGATGTCGTCACCGCCAAAGAACTACTCACACAGCGGACCTACGATCTGATCTTTCTCGATCACGACCTTCTTCCAGAACACTACGAGTCCGATGCGCCCGATGATGAGCGCACGGGCTATTCCGTCGCTCTGTGGCTCGCCGAACGCCCGCACCTGCAATCGACCTCCAAGATCATGGTCCATACGCGCAACGCCGACGGAGCGAAGCGTATGGTCGAAGTGTTGCGACGCGCTGGACGTCGCGCTGAATACGTCCCTTTTCCGGTCTTGGTCTCGCGTCTGAAAAGCGATTGGATCTGGAAAGAGGTGCGCGCTTGATTGCGTCTAAAGATCTTCGCGGGCCCAGCGACCTAGATGCGCCTGACCGCGAAAGCCTATCGGTCAAGCCATTGGGCATCAAAGGGCGGTCGAGCTAGATGCGCTTAATCGGGCGCGCTCATCTCGCTTGCACAAAGGATGCGCGCATACTGCTCAGCTTCGCCGTGGCATGATCGTGCTCGCACGAAGCGCGCGCATCTTCAGCGCGTTGAAGTTCCTCACCTTGTGGCCGACGCGGCGGCGACTTCGCACAACAACTGGATCAACTCTTCGCGCGTCAAGCTGATCTTGCCGTTGGCTGACGACGCGCGCTCGCCGAGATGTGGCGCGGGGCACGAAATAGCGAGATCGTGCAGGTAGCCGCACGTTTGGCAACGCGCGCGCTCGTCCAAATAACCAGCCGCCTCGCGTATGTTGATCAACTTTTCAATCGCTTCCGGCGGAATGCTCTGTGCGCGGCCCAGCAAACGCGCTAAAATGGCGATGCGCGCCGTGTGTTCCAAAGTCTCCAAACGATCGAAAGCCTGCCAAAGGTCTTGCCCATAGGCGACGGCGCCATGATTGGCCATCAGGAGCGCATTGTGATGTTTGACCAATGGGCGCATCGCCGCGGTCAATTCATCGGTTGAAGGCGTGCCGTATGGCGCCAGCGGCACACACCCTAAGGCGAGAATGACCTCTGAGAGGATGGGTTGATCGAGCGGTAAACCGGCGACGGCAAACGCCGTTCCGTGCGGCGGATGGGCGTGGCAGACGGCGCGCACATCATCGCGTTCGCGGTAGATGAGCAGATGCATCTTCAGCTCGCTCGATGGACGCCGATCGTTGAGCGGGCGCCCGTCGATGTCCGTCACGGCGAGCGCCGCTTCGCTCATTCGTCCTTTGCACACCTGCGTTGGCGTCGCCACGATGCGCCCATCGTCGAGTCGCACGCTCAAGTTGCCATCGGACGAGACGACATAGCCGCGTTCGTACATCAAACGTCCGATCTCGACGATGGCGCGTCGCGCCGTCTGTTCATCCATCGTGGGAGCTAGACCTAATAGATCTCAAAGCCGTATTCGAGCAGTTTGACGACCGACACGGGTCGCCCGTTTTCGGTCGCCGGCAGAAATTTGATGTTCTGCGCGGCGCTGATGGCTTCTTCGGTCAAGCCGTCAGGCAACGTCGTCAACGGCTCGATGTTGGAGATGGTTCCGTCGGCGTTGAAGCGCGCGCGCAAACGGGTGGTGCCCGTTGTGCCGTTGTAGCGCGCTTGCTCCGTATAGCGCGGAACGGGTTTATCGAGAATGCGCACCGGCGTATAGGATGACGACATGCTCGGGCACGAAGGCGCGCTCAAAGCGCCAGGCGCAACGGGTGCCCTCTTGCTCTTCGAACACGCGCCGAAACGCAAAGCGTTGAACGCTCCGGCCAACGCCACGCCGAGCAACAAGGCGATGATGAAAGGCAAAAGTCGCTTCGCTATCGAGATCATAAACTCCTCACTCCTTTGCTATTTCGCGCTCTTCGCGCTGTGCGATCTCCTCGTAGGGCAAGATGCTTCGCGGATTAGTGATGCAGGTGATTTGCGGTCGGGCCAGAAAGTAGGACAAGCTTTCGAGCGAGATCGTCAAATCGACCGTTTTGACCTTGACGCCGAGGCGCGCATGCAAACGCACCGGAGCGAAGTTCAACACGGCCTTGATGCCAGCCGCCATCACTTGGTTGAGCACGCGCTGCGCGACGCGCGCCGGCACAGCGATCACGGCGACATCGATCCCTTTTTCGCGCACGACGCGCGCTAATTCGCGCACGTCATATACCGGAATCTGATGTTGTCCGATGCGCTGCCCGATCTTCTTCGGATCGTTATCGAAAAGCGCCACCACCGTGAAGTTCGAAGCGGCGAAGCCCGTGTAGTTGGCCAGCGCCGTGCCCAAATTACCCGCGCCGACGATGCCGACGCGGTGCGGTTTGTCTAAACCGAGGATCTGTCTCAAATGGCGGCGTAACTCCTCGACATCGTAACCGACGCCGCGCACGCCGAACTCGCCGAAATATGCTAGATCCTTGCGGATTTGCGCCGAATTCAGGTTGAATTGGTCGGCCAACGCCTGCGACGAGATGGTCTTAACGCCCGCTTCGGCCAGCAAATTGAGGCACCGAAGATAGACGCTCAACCGGTTAGTCGTCAGTTCCGAGACCTTTTCCGCTTTCATCTTCCCCGTTTCCCGATGAAAAGTATAACGCCAAGTGCGAATTGGCGGAAGAGCTTCAGCCCATTGATGAGCCGATGGCAGCGTTGCGTTGCCGCTGGCCGATGGAAATTGCGCGTTGGCCGCAAAATCAATTACAATGTTCGTTCTTGCGCTGAACCGAACCGTGCAACTCCCAAAGACTGCTCCCTTTTTGAACATCTGTCGCACGGAAGCTTTGACGAGATGATCGCACATCTTTCCGGCACTCTTCTGGCCAAACAAGCGACGAGCGTCATCCTCGATGTCGGCGGCGTTGGCTACGAAGTGACCATTCCGCTTTCGACGTTCTACGAGATGGAGGAACCGGGCGCGCACGTCTCGCTGCGCATCTACACTTACGTGCGCGAAGACACGCTGCAACTTTACGGATTCAAAACGGCGCGCGAACGCGAGCTCTTCCTGCGCCTCATCTCGGTCAGCGGCGTCGGGCCGAAACTGGCCATCGCCATGCTCTCAAGCCTTACGGCCGAAGAGATCATCGCCGCCATCAGAACCAGCAACCTCGCACGCTTGACCTCGGTTCCCGGCATCGGGCGACGAACGGCCGAAAGGTTGGTCGTCGAACTGCGCGATAAACTCGCGGCGCTTGCGACGAGCGAACCGGCGGTCGCCGGACCAAGCGCACCATCGGAGGATGCGCTGCGGGAAGATACGCTGTCGGCGCTGTTGAACCTCGGCTACCCGAAAGCGGCAGCAGAAAAGGCCATCGCGCAAGCGATGCGCGACGGAGCCTCGGCCAACGTGCAAGAGATACTGCGCCGGAGCCTGCGATTGCTCGCCAAAGCATGAAAGGAAGTTGAAGCATGAACGAACGAGAGATCGACCTCGAAGAGGCGGGCGACGCGCAACTGACGCGCGGCGAAGAGGCGACCGAGATGCGCCGTTCCGTGGCGCTCGATGAAGACGAACGCGAATTCGAAAAATCGCTTCGTCCGACGCGGCTTGCCGAATACATCGGGCAAGAGCGCGTCACGCGCAACCTCGCTGTCTTCATCCGCGCGGCGCGCAACCGGCGCGAGGCCCTTGATCACGTGCTGCTTACGGGGCCGCCAGGGCTCGGCAAAACCACGCTCTCCTTCATCATCGCCAACGAGATGGGCGCGCCCGTGCGTTCGACCTCTGGTCCGGCGATCGAGCGGCCCGGCGATCTAGCCGCCATTCTGACCAACTTGCAGGATGGCGAGATCCTCTTCATCGACGAGATACATCGGCTAAACCCAGCCATCGAAGAGGTTCTCTACCCGGCGATGGAAGACTACCAACTCGACATCGTCATCGGGCAAGGCACAGCGGCGCGCACGATCAAACTGGACCTACCGAAATTCACGCTCGTCGGCGCAACGACGCGCGCTGGGTTGATCACGGCACCGCTTCGCGGGCGCTTCGGCATCGCCTTCCACCTAGAATTCTACAATCACGATGAACTGGAATTGATCGTGCGCCGTTCGGCGGAGATCCTCCGCGTTCCGATCGACCGCGAGGGGGCGCGCGAAATCGCCCGCCGCGCGCGCGGCACCCCGCGCATCGCCAATCGCCTGCTGCGGCGTGTGCGCGATTACGCCGAGGTCGAATACGATGGACAGATCACGGGCGAAGTGGCGCGCGATGCGCTCAACCGCATGGAAGTCGATACCTTCGGCCTCGATGAAATGGATCGTAAATTACTGCTGACGATCATTGAAAAGTTCGGCGGCGGCCCAGTGGGACTCGGCACGCTGTCAGCCTCCATTCACGAGGAGAAAGATTCCATCGAAGAGATCATCGAGCCGTATCTGATTCAGATCGGCTTTCTCAACCGCACGCCGCGCGGACGCATGGCGACGCCGCTCGCTTACAGGCATTTCGGCATCGCGCCGTCCGCGCCATCGTCGCCGAAACTCTTCGGCGACGAAATTTGAAAGGCAACGGCAACCACGGTTGGACCTTGCGGCCCATTGTCGAAACGCGATCGCCGCAAACGCTCAGCATGAGAGCGAGCGTTGAACCGCTCGAAACGCTGTGGCTTGGCAGCCCAAACGCCCCATGCTTATTTCCGACTTCGATTACGAGCTTCCAGAAGAGCTGATCGCACAGCAGCCAGCGCGCCCGCGCGATGCCTCTCGCATGCTGGTCGTCGAACGGCGCACCGCAAGCTGGCAGGATCGCAGCTTTCGTGATCTCCCGGAGCTCGTCCGCTCGAACGACGTGCTGGTGATCAACAACACGCGCGTTTTTCCGGCTCGTCTAGTCGGACGGCGCGAGCCATCGGGCGGGCGCGCAGAATTATTGCTCTTGGTCGAACGCGGCGAACGGCACTGGGAAGCGCTCGCGCGTCCAGCGCGCCGCCTGCACGCCGGGATGCGCCTCTCGTTCGGCGACGGACGTTTGCGCGCCCAAGTGGTCGAAGAGCGCGACGGCGGCGTACGCGTGGTCCGCTTTGACTGCGATGATGATTTCGACCGTGTGCTCGATGAAGTCGGCCGAACGCCGCTTCCGCCATACATCAAACGCGACCCGTTTAAAACGGATGCGCCGGATCGCGAACGTTACCAGACCATCTTCGCGCGCGAACGCGGCGCCGTTGCCGCGCCGACGGCTGGACTCCATTTCACGCCGCGCGTTCTGCAGGAGATACGGGCGCGCGGCGCGCACATAGTCGAGATCACACTTCACGTCGGCTATGGAACGTTCGAACCCGTCCGCGTCCAACAGGTTGAACGACACAAGGTGGCCGCCGAAAGGTTCACCATTAGCCCCGAGGCAGCACACGCGATCAATGAGTCCCGACGTCGCGGTGGACGTCTCATCGCCGTTGGAACGACCAGCGTGCGCGCGCTCGAAACAGCAGCCGATGAGAGGGGCATCGTCGCGCCGCGTACCGGCATCACGCACTTGACCATCGTCCCCGGCCACCGTTTTCGCGCCGTGGACGCACTGTTGACCAACTTCCACCTGCCGCGATCCTCGCTACTGCTCTTGGTCGCGGCCTTTGCCGGCAAAGATTTGACGCTGGCCGCTTACCGCCACGCCGTCGAGGCACGATACCGCTTTTACAGCTACGGCGATTGCATGTTTATAATCTAGCCGGAGCGAGACCGGGCCAGAGGAGAAGAGATGGGAGTTTTCAGAAAAATCCGTTCGCGCTGGCGTCCTCTCGCCGACGGGCAAGAACCGCCCATTGCGCCGCTCGATCCCGAGTGGCCCTACTCGATTCGCCCGCTGACGGTCGCCCAACTCGAAGAGTGCTGGCGATTGGATCAACGCTGCTTCGCCGATGGCGAAGCCTACAGCCGCGAAACGTTTCAGTACCTGTTGACTGCGCCCGATGCGCTCTGCTACCAAGCCAACGCCGCCGACGGGACCATGGTCGGGTTCATCATCGGCATCATCGAACCCGACTTTACAGGCCACATCACCACGGTCGGCGTCCTGCCAGAACACCGTCGGCGCGGAATCGCGCTCCGCCTAATGCAACGCATCGAAGAGGCTTTTCGTAAGTGCGGCGTGCGCACCGTTCGCTTAGAAGTGCGCGCTACCAACCACGGCGCACAGAAGCTCTACCGCAACCTCGGCTACGTCGTCACGCAACGGCTTCCGCGCTACTACTCCAACGGCGGCGATGGACTGCTGATGATAAAGTCGCTCGATTGAGCAGCGAAAGGCCAGGGACGAAGTTTGCGGCTGGATGGCGAGCGCGGCGCTGAAATGGCGATTCGATAAAGCTTTGGCAAACGCAAACCGACGCGAGCGACGCGCTAAGAACGCCAGCGCGGGCTGATACCACCTTTTGGCAAAGCTTTGGCAAACGCAAACCGACGCGAGCGACGCGCTAAGCCGCTCCCTTGCGCAGTTCCGTGAGGACTTGTTTGGCAACCGCTTTGAGCGTGTCGTAAACGCCGATGCCGCGGGCTGCGACCGCTTCGATCACAGGCTCGCCTTTGCGCTGTAGTTCGGCGATCATCTCTTCGACGGGCACGATGTTCGGCAGGTCTCGCTTGTTGAGCTGCAAGACGTAAGGGATCTTCATCAAGTCGTAACCGTGCGAGCGCAGGTTCTCTTCCAAGTTGTAGAGCGATTCGATGTTGGCGTCCATGCGCTCCTCTTGGCTGTCGGCGACGAACACCACGCCGTCCACGCCTTTCAGGATCAAGCGCCGCGAGGCATCGTAGAAGACCTGCCCCGGCACTGTGTAGAGGTGAAAGCGCGTGCGAAAACCGCGTACCGAACCGAGATCGAGCGGCAAAAAGTCGAAAAAGAGCGTCCGGTCGGTCTCGGTCGCCAGACTGATCATCTTCCCCTTGGACTCCGGCGCGGTGGAATCGTAGATGTACTGAAGGTTAGTTGTCTTGCCGCACAAGCCGGGGCCGTAGTAGACGATCTTGCAGTTGATCTCGCGTGCCGCGTAGTTGATGAAAGTCATGGTCTGAAGGTCGTCCGTGTCCGCTTGAGGTGCTCTCGCGATCGAGTGGGCGAGAAGTGGAAACGGGGTGCGCCTCAACGAAAGAGGCTGTCGATGTCCTCGTCTGTGATCTCGGCAAAGGCCGACAGGTCGTTTGCGGTGCGCGTGCTCGCCTCGCGGGCGATCTCATCGAAAATCACCGCCAGATCGTGCGACGCTTGACGCACGCGCAGCTTGACCAGTCCCAAACTGGAACGCTCGTCGAAGACAACGACCAAAAGGGCGCGCCCGAGCACCGAAATGTAGATGCTCTCGCGTTCGCCCTCGTGCGATAACGTGGGGAACTCCTTTTCGCCGATCAGACGCGCCATGCCGCCCGTAGCGGCAACGTTGCCGGCAGCTAAACTGGCCAGTCCCGTGGTGTCAAGGTCGCCGATCTCCCCGCGCACGGCAATGGGTTGGCCGTTTTTGTCCACCAAGAAGACGACGCGAGCAGATGAATCCGTGCGCAGTCGCTCGAGCACGGCGTTGATCTGCTCGTACTGCTGCTCACGCATGATGATTGGAGTGTCCGTCATCGAGAACCAGCCGCTTCTACTTTCGGTTTTGCGAGAACGCGGACGCTCTGGCGGTGGGGCAGCTTCCGTTCGGGCCCGCGTCGAAGCCAAAACAAAGGATTGCCGAACTCCCCCGAGATCGCTCGTCCCTCGGTCGAGGAACGACCCGGCGCACACTTTAACACAAGCGGCCACTGGTTGCAACAGTTTTTATCTTTGTTTATCAAACGCTAGCAAATTTCGTTCCCCTAGTTGCTCTGCGAGGCAAATTTGTGTTAACATGGCTTTGGCCTGAAGCGCTGATCTCGTTTCATGGCCGCTTTCTTTAACAAGCGAGACGAGCGAGCATGAGCGAACCCATTACCAAGGGCAGCAAAAGGTCTGCTTCGCGTCCTGCCTCGGCCAAAGCCGTGAAGAAAGGGCGTCAACGGACGACCGAGCGAGCGGCTCGGCGCCTCAAAGCGTCGGCCCCCCGACGCAAGGCGGAGAAAGCGCCGGTCAAAAAGGCAGCCAAGACCGGGCGTGTGATTGAAAAGAAGACGGCGCGCACCTCGCGCTCGGCTCAACTCAAAAAACCACAAACGAAAAAGGCAGCCCGTTCGACGCAAAAAGCGCAGGCCGTGCGCGCGAAGAAGACGGCTTCTTCCACCAACGCGCGCGTGCGTCCGACGGTGAGCGCCGAGGGAGCGGCGCTGCGCGCTTTCGAGCGGGCGCACAAAGAGTTTTCGCGCGGGCGGTTTGCTGAAGCGCGCGACCTTTTCCGCACGCTCATCGAGCAACATGCCAACGTGCCTGAGGTGGCCGCGCGCGCGCGCACCTATCTAGCGATTGCCGAAGCGCGTTTGCGCAAAGATAACCACTTGCCGCGCGACCCGGAAGCCTTGTACGACCGCGGCGTGATCGAACTCAATCGCGGGCAGTACATGGCCGCGCAGGAGATGTTCGAGCGCGCGCTCAAACGGCAGCCGGAAGCGGCGCACATTCATTACGGGCTAGCGGCGACGCGAGCGCGACTCGGGTCGATCAGTTCGGCATTGGAGTCGCTCGAACGAGCGCTCAACCTTCAGCCGAGCCTGCGCGTGCGCGCGCAACAGGATCAAGACCTTGCGCCGCTGCGCAATGAACCAGACTTCGAACGCTTGGTCTTCGCTTCGCGTTAGAGAAACGCCTTTGAACCCCTTTGGCGTCCCACAGTTAACGCGCCAAGAGGACCAATGCAAACCAACCCCAGCTTAACGTGGATGGGTCGGTTGATCGCAAGTTGATGAGCCAAGCGGAGAAACGGTTGAGGCGTGGTCGTCTCAGCTTCGCTCCGACAACAGCGCTTGAACGTATCCCAACAGCGTTTCGACCGAAGTCGTCGTTTCAACATAGATTACGCGCGAAACGGCGCGTCTCACGTTGAACCCCAAAAGCGTTTCGACCGAAGTCGTTTCAACCCGACTCCATTTGAAAGCCCCGTCGGTTTACCGTTATGATTTGGCGTCGCCTCGCGCTGGCGACGAGGAGAGGCAGCGGGTGCGTGCAACCATGGAGCGCGGTTTGAAGCTGGTCGCCATCGGTGGCGGCACGGGGCTTTCGACGCTTCTTTCTGGGATCAAACGGTTCGTCGGGGCTGCCGACCGCGGCGGTCTGTGGTTGGAGAGTCTCGTCGCCATCGTCACGGTCTCGGACGACGGCGGAAGCTCAGGACGGTTGCGCGACGAACTGCAGATCCTTCCGCCCGGCGACATACGCAACTGCATGGTCGCTCTTTCGGAAGACTCCACGCTGCTGGCACGCCTTTTCCGCTATCGTTTTCCCGGCGATGGCGAACTCGGCGGTCACAGCTTCGGCAATCTGTTTCTCGCGGCGCTGACCGCAGTGACGGGCGATTTCGTTGAAGCCGTGCGCCTCTCTTCTGAGGTGCTAGCGATCAAAGGGCGCATCTATCCGGCGACGCTGAGCGACGTTCGGCTCGTCGCCGAACTGGAAGATGGCTCGATCGTGCGCGGCGAGACCAACATCACCGCTTCGCGCAAGCCCATCAAACGGCTGCGCCTCGAACCGGAAAAGTGTCTCCCCTTGCCCGAAGCGTTGGCGGCCATTCGCGCCGCCGACATCATCACCATCGGTCCAGGTTCGCTCTACACGAGCATTCTTCCCAATCTGCTGGTGGCGCGCGTGCCCGAGGCGATCGCCGAGTCGCGGGCCGTCAAGATCTTCGTTTGCAACTTGATGACTCAGCCGGGCGAAACCGACGGCTACACGGCGCGACAGCATCTGGAGAAGGTCCGCGAGTACGCGCCCGCCATCGACTTCGATTACGTCATCGTCAACAGCCGTGCGATCAGCGCCGAGCAGGCGGAGCGTTACGCCGCCGAAGGGGCACGACAAATCGGTCTGGACGAAGAAGAGGATTTGAGATGCGCGCTCGGCGCTGCGACCGAGGTCATCGCCGCCGACCTGCTGGACGAAGGCGAAAAGGTGCGCCATAGTCCGGAGAAGTTGGCGCGCGTCATCATCGCTTGCTACGAACGAGCCAGCGCGCACCGCAACGGTTCGGTGACTTATGGAGAACACGTCGCAAAGAACGAATGCGCCTGACCCACACGCGCCGCTCGACGTTTTGATCTTGGCCGCAGGGCTCGGCACGCGCATGCGCTCGCGCACGGCCAAAGTATTGCACAAGCTCGGCGGTTTGCCGCTCATCGCGCACGTTTGCCGCGCGGCTGCAGCGCTCAGCCCGCGCCGCATCTACGTCGTCGTCGGACATCAGGCCGAAGAAGTCGAGGCGGCGGTGCGACGAGAGCTTGGCGAAGGAGTTCGCTTCGTCTTACAGAAAGAGCAGCGCGGCACAGGCGATGCTGTAATGGCCGCGCGCGCCGAACTGGAAAAGGCCGACGCTACGCTGCTGGTCCTCTCGGGCGATGTGCCGCTGGTCCGTCCCGAAACGCTCGGCGCGCTCATCCACCAACATCGCACGCACCGCGGACGCGGCGCTGCCTGCACGTTGCTCTGCGTCCGCCTAGATGATCCGACCGGTTACGGGCGCGTCGTACGCGACCAAGAGGGGCGCGTCGTGCGCATCGTCGAGCAGCGGGACGCTTCGCCCGAAGAAAGACAGATCAAAGAGGTCAACGCTGGCATCTACTGCTTCGAGACGCGCGCGCTCTTCCGCGCGCTGGAAAAGGTCCAGCCGACCAACGCGCAAGGCGAATACTATCTGACCGACGTGCCGAGCATTCTGCGCGCTGAAGGCGAGGATGTCAGCGTCTACATTCACGCCGACGCGCGCGAAGTGGCCGGCATCAACACGCGCGCGGAACTGGCCGAGTTTGAGCGCGTCCTTCGCATGAGAACGCTGCGCCGCCTGATGCTCGAAGGCGTGACCATCATCGATCCGATGAGCACTTACATCGGCCCCGATGTGCAGATCGCCCGCGATACGATCATCTATCCGAACGTTCACATCGAAGGGCGGACGACCATCGGCGAGGGCTGCACGATCTATCCGGGAGCACGCATCGCCGACTCGTTGATCGGCAACGAAGTGACCGTCAAAGATCACTCGATCATCATCGAATCGGAGATCGAAGATGGCTGTGCTGTCGGTCCCTTCGCTCACTTGCGCATGGGCGCGCATCTTGCCGCTGGGGCGGCGGTCGGCAATTTCGTCGAGGTCAAGAAATCGCGTCTGGGCCGCAAGACCAAAGCGATGCATCTCGCCTACTTGGGCGACGCGACCATTGGCGAGCGGACCAACATCGGCGCCGGTACCATCACTTGCAATTACGATGGCGTGCGCAAACACGAAACGATCATCGAGGATGAAGTGAGGATCGGATCCGACACGATGCTCGTCGCACCAGTGCGCGTCGGCGCGCGTGCCGTCACCGGCGCTGGGTCGGTCGTCATCCGCGACGTGCCGCCCGACACGCTGGTCGCCGGCGTACCGGCTGTGGTCAAGAAGCATCTCAAGGAGGAAGAAGCGCCAGCCGCGCGACAACCTTCGTCCGAGCTAAATGCGGTCGGGCGCGATCCGTAAAGCGCGTTTTTCGCGGAAGCGCGCGACTTTTGGCGCTTTATTTTCGGCGTCAGCATTCTTCAGAGAGGTCTTGGCCTTCGCATTATGTGTGGAATAGTCGGATACGTCGGCAACAAACAGGTCGTGCCGGTTCTGCTCGATGGGTTGCGGAAACTCGAATACCGCGGATACGATTCGGCAGGCATCGCCGTGGTGGACGAACACCACAACCTCAAGATCCGCCGCGCCGAAGGGAAACTTCGCAACCTAGAAGAGGCGATTCGCCTCCATCCGATCGATGGCACCTACGGCATCGGCCACACGCGCTGGGCCACGCACGGGCGACCGACCGAAGAGAACGCGCACCCGCACCGCGATTGCACGGGGCGCGTCGTCGTCGTCCACAACGGCATCATCGAAAACTACCTGCAGCTCAAAGAGCAACTGCGTCGGAGCGATCACCGCTTCGTCACCGAAACGGATACGGAAGTGATCGCCCACTTGATTGAAGAGAAGCTGCGCTGCACGGACAGCTTAGAAAAGGCTGTGCGCGAGAGCGTCAAAGAACTGCGCGGCATCTTCGCCCTCTCCATCATCTCGACGGATGAACCCGACACGATCATCGCCGTGCGACAAGGGCCGCCGGTCGTCATCGGTCTTGGCGATGGCGAACATTTCGTCGCCAGCGACATTCCGCCCATTCTGCAGCACACGCGCGACGTCTTCTTTCTCGGCGACGGCGAAATCGCCGTGCTCACGCGCGACGCCGTGCGCGTCACCGATTTCGACGGCAATCCCGTTCAGCCCGTCCACCAGCGGATCACGTGGGATCCGATCATGGCCGAGAAGGGCGGCTTCAAACACTTCATGCTCAAAGAGATCTACGAGCAGCCGCGTGCCGTGCGCGACACCGTGCAGGGGCGCATCTCGCTTGACACGGGCCGCGTCTATCTTGACCCGATGAACATCACCGAAGCGGAGTTCCGCAGGTTCAATCGCGTGATGATCGCCGCTTGCGGCACTAGCTGGCACGCGGGGTTGGCGGGCAAGTACATGATCGAGCAATTGGCGCGTGTGCCTGTCGAGGTCGATTACGCGTCGGAGTTTCGCTACCGCAATCCCGTGCTCGACGAGCAGACGCTGCTCATCGTCATTTCGCAATCGGGCGAGACGGCGGATACCATCGCTGCGCTGCGCGAGGCCAAAGAACGCGCGGCGCGCGTGTTGGCGATCTGCAACGTCCAAGGCTCGATGATCACGCGCGAAGCCGACGGCACGATTTTGACCCATGCGGGGCCGGAAATCGGCGTCGCTTCGACCAAGGCTTTTACGGCGCAAATGGTCGCGCTCTACCTCTTTGCCCTCTACCTCGGCCAACTGCGCGGCGTGATCGACACGGAGCAAGCGCGCCATCACGCGCAGCAACTGGCCGAACTACCGGTGAAGATCGAACACTTGCTGAGCGACACCGACCGCGTCGAAGAACTGGCCAAAGAGTTCTTCCGCGCGACTGATTTCCTCTACTTGGGACGCGGCATCAACTTCCCGATCGCGCTCGAAGGCGCGCTCAAACTCAAAGAGATATCCTACATTCACGCCGAAGGTTACCCGGCGGGCGAGATGAAGCACGGCCCCAACGCGCTCATCGATGAGCGTTTGCCAGTGGTCGTCATCAACACGCGCGAAGAGGGTAACCGCGCTTCCGAATTGCGTTACGAAAAGACGCACTCGAACATCGTCGAGGTCAAAGCGC
Source organism: Pyrinomonas sp. (assembly GCF_040289685.1). Taxonomy (NCBI): domain Bacteria; kingdom Pseudomonadati; phylum Acidobacteriota; class Blastocatellia; order Blastocatellales; family Pyrinomonadaceae; genus Pyrinomonas; species Pyrinomonas sp. The sequence continues at coordinate 1,407 of NZ_PSLQ01000040.1, read as the reverse complement.
GCGAAGGGATCGTCATCTCGGTCTTGACCGAAGGCGACGAGATGTCGGCGCGAGTCTCCGACCACGTCATCGAAATTCCGGCAGCGAGCGATCTGCTGTCGCCGATTTTGGCGATCATCCCCTTGCAACTGCTCGCCTATCACATCGCCGTGCGGCGCGGCTGCGACGTGGACCAGCCACGTAACCTCGCCAAATCGGTCACCGTCGAGTAGCGATCAAAAGAGACCAGGGGCGGCCCGCTAAACGCGAGTCGCCCTGATCGTTGAGGCCATTCGCCAAAAGGCGCGGATTGCCGCTTCGGCAACGTGCTGATCGCGCCTTCTCTTTTGCGAAGTTCTCGCGCGCTTCTCAGCGCGAAGCGCGACATAGTAAGATCATCGGTTGTTTTCAACGTTGGTTGCGCTAGAGGGGCTGCTCGACATGGAATGGTTGACTGATCCGCAGGCTTGGATCGGCCTTTTGACGCTTACAGCGCTGGAGATCGTCCTCGGCATCGACAACGTCATCTTCATCTCAATCCTCGCCGGCAAGCTCCCGACAACACAACAAAAACGGGCGCGCACCGTCGGGCTAGCGCTTGCTATGTTGACGCGCATAGGGTTGCTCTTTTCGCTCTCGCAGATCGTGCGCTTGACCAATCCGCTCTTCGAACTCTTCGGCCAAGAGTTCTCGGGGCGCGACTTGATCATGCTCGGCGGCGGGCTTTTCCTCATCGGCAAGAGCACCTACGAGATTCACGATAAGTTAGAGGGCGCACACGAAGGAGTGGTGCGCCGCGCCGCGGCAAGTTTCGCCAGCATCATCTTTCAGATCATCTTGCTCGACATCGTCTTTTCGCTCGATTCGGTGATCACTGCCGTCGGCATGGTCAGTCAATTGAGCGTCATGGTGGCTGCCGTCGTCATCGCCGTTATCTTCATGATGATTTTTTCCGGTCCGGTGAGCGACTTCGTCCACCGCCATCCAACGGTGAAGATGCTCGCCTTGAGCTTTTTGCTCCTGATCGGTTTCGCGTTGGTCGCCGAAGGTTTCGAGCTTCACATCCCGAAAGGCTACATCTACTTCGCGATGGGCTTTTCGGTCTTCGTCGAGATGCTCAACCTGCGGTTGAAGAAGAAATCGGCCCCCGTCGAACTGCGCGCGCCCTACGCACAGGTGACCGAAGGCAAAGACCAGGCAACCGTTTGACGCCACCGCCAAAACGCACCGCCGGGAGCCCCGGGCTTGAGCCCTGGGGAGGAGGTGGTGCACGCCCTCTTCCATCATTATCTGGTATAATGCGAGCGTGATGGAAATTCAGCGAACGGTCACGATCCTCATAGAAACCGATGCTGACTTGCTGGCGACGCTCAATGCCGCGCAGCGAGTCAAGCAAGCGCTCTCTCCCATCGCTTTCAACTGTGGGAA